>NZ_VDMB01000018.1 GCF_006175995.1 Desulfobotulus mexicanus | reverse complement strand
CTCTTTAGCCTTTGCCAGGTTTTCATCACTGCCATAGAGAGAATCGGCCAAAAGCTCTGTCGGAATCAAGTTCCGTTCCGCCACATCCTCGATGGCTGGCAGCAGGGCATTGGCATCATTTTCATGGGCGGCTTCAACTTTGACGTGGGTAATCAGATCTGGCTGACTTTTGTTCGGTGAGTAGGTCTCCATGACCTGTACCTGGAACCCTTTACCCTTATGACCGCAGTAGGTGGCATCCGGATCGGATGGGTTTTGCAGTGACTGGGACGATACCTCTTTACTGGGTTTGATAACCACCTTCGTGGTGTCATCATTCTTTTCGACTACACATTGCTCGCYGAACATCCGCACCAAAAGCTTATAAGAGGCCATGGAAGCAACGGCTTCATGATCTTTGAACCGTTCCACCAGAAGAAAGCAGTCGTTGCCAAGTTGCTCAAGGGTGCGGGATGCATCGCTGGGCTTGACAGCAAACAGACCATCATTTTTTGCTTCATAGCGGGTGGCAAGCTCATCAAGGGAATGGTAAAGATCAGGATGGTGTCGTTTGAGATTGATGAGAAACTTCCGGTGAGTTCTGACAAATAAACGGATCCGTCCCAGGTGGGCCATGTTGGAAAAGATATGCACCGAATCCAGGCGCTGTTTTGATGTATCCAGACTGAACAAWTTTTGCAGTGTCTCTGAGATATTTTCAAAAAGTGCCTGTTCAAGCCCAAGCTGCSCGATTTTATCCCTCAGGCCCCAAAGGGTTCGGTGAGCCACATAGCAGCTGGAGTCGGAAGGGTCKGTAATGTTCAGTGCATAGTGCCACTCGATATTAAGGGCATATTGCCGAATMGCCTGATCATCAGTCAGATCCTCCATCTGCTGTAACAAAACAAGTCCGAGCATGGCATGGAGTTCCTTGGTAGGCCGACCCTTCCCGTCGTCAAAGAGATGAAACAGTTTCTTGACCGGAAGTCTGTGGAGGATTTCTTCACGAAACAGATGCGCCCATGATGACTCCAGAAGAGCCAGCCTCTTTGGACCAAGATGCTCAAACGGGCTGAACATGTCGTACTGTTTGTGGTCTTTGACGTAGATCATGCAAAATCCTTATAATAGATTAATATCACAGGATATACATACCAAAAACGGCTCTTTAAATCAATAGCAAAATCATATAAAGACAACAAATTTAAACGGTTATGAAATTTTGTTTTTTTGCGAGTCCATCAGAGATTACCATTTTACTTTTTTTATCTCATCATCTACAGCCAAACCCCAACAACCCAATGAATTAAGTGCGATAAAAAGCAATAACAAACCTTTGGCACCACCTGCCATCCTGTTTTCCCAAAACGCTCTTTTTTATACTTCGCCAATTTCTTGTGGCATGGCTACGCCATCAGCCTTGAATATTTTTCCACATATGCCATGACTTCTTGTACGAAGTGCAAGTCTTTAAGAATTATCTTCCACAATGACTCTTTGCAGAGATTCAAAATCATTGCGGATGGTTGCCCATTCAAAGTCATGATCTAGGCCGTCTAAAATGGTCTCAAATTTTTGCCCGGTTTTTATCCGCTTATCAAACAGCGCTCACTGCATGCTCTCTAAAATAACTATCAAAAATCCTCTGCCTTCGACGGATAGTCAGGTGGTGGATATTAAAAACCGGTGAAAATAAATTGCATTTTTTGATGGGTTTTAGACGGCCTACATGTATGTGCAACTGCTGGTCCCAGACGAAAGTAATTGTACTCCCCGTCTGGCCACCAACTGATATCCCCCCTGACTGGCTTTTGAATATTCTTCCTGTCCATGGAGCGAATAGCCATGGCTGCATGTCCCGGATGTGATTTGCCTTTATACGCCCAGGTATAAACGGCTGCTTCTTCGCTAAACTATCTCATGATATCCACCTCCCTGCATCACACATCTGCCCTGTTATTTTTAAGACACGGATCCTTGTTGAAATAACAAAAAAAGCTGCTGGATGGTAAAAAGTTACAAATCCCTTTGGTCACGCAAGCCCAGAAATCAGGACCACAATAAACAATAATAACAGGTTCTTCAGGCATCAATCTACAGAAAAACCCCCAGTCCGGGATGAATGCGAACAATGGCTGCCCTGCTCAGACCCGCAAATTTCAGGTTCATGGCATAGGCCTGATTAAAGGTATGAAGAGCCTGATAGGCTTCAGTGGTTGTTTTTTTACGGGTAGAACTTGTGGAGGCATTTACCTTTTCTACCATGTCCACCATATCCCCTGCACTGCGGATCAGCCTGACCAGACCGCATTTTCTGTAAAGATCCAGCACCTCAAGCATCTGTGCCACATGGCCGGGCACCTTTTTATTTCTTCCGCCAAGAACCACACTTTTACCGCCACCCCATCCCGTACTCCACGGGTAATCTTCTATAAACTTCTGTAGTGATCCCAGATATTCTTCCGTCTGCTTAATAAAGGAATCCTTATCATATTCACCTCCGGGACCGGAAAATTCATTCATGGTTCCCGCATCAAAGGCATTGCCTGCAAAACCTGCGTAACGCTCAGACCCCTGAACCATTTCCCCCCAGGACTTATTGATAAGATTTTTAATATGATTTTCCTGACTATGACAAAAAAGAAGAAAGTCCGGATCCTTTTTCATCTCGCTGACAAGATGCTCCCGGCTTTCAATCAGTTTTTTCTGAACATCCACCCATACTCTGGGAACCTTTTCTATATCGCTGGCATTTTTTGCAATGTGATACAAAGCAGAAAGGGAGGTAAAAATCAGCCGTGCGATGGCAAGATACTTAAAATATTCCATTAAAAGATAAGGGCCTGGATCTTTGGAATAATCTAAGAGAGTCAGAAGACGTGAATCGTAAAAGGGGCATGCACTGGGCTGATACTGGAGATTCTGGATATAATCCTTGGTAATGCGCCCATCCAGAAAGTCGGTAACAATTGTGTTCAAAAATGCATGGGAAAGGAGATATTTCCTGTTGGACATCAGGCCCATGGTACAGCGGTCACTTTTAACCCGCCTGTCCCTTGCGGGCCTTGGGGATACAGGGGGAAAATACTTGATATTGGCATGACCCAGCATCTTTTTTTTCACATCGAAAACACCAGCATTTCTCGAAGCCTCGCTGATTCTCAGGCTGTTAAAGGACTGGCCATGGTCAATTTTAACAAAACCGCCAAATTCTCTGGCATTTCCCTCTCCCGAAAGCACCACCAGCCCGTAGTTGTTATCCGATAGATCATTTTCTTCAAAAAAGATGGAAGAGATCATCACCATCATGAAGCTATCCAGATTTTCCTGGAAAGCTTTTTTATATTTGTCATAAATAAGGTTGTTGTTTTTATTTCCCTCCTTTTCCAAAAGCTCACGGAAGGACAGAAATTTAACAGAGGAAGAAACGACTGTACTGGCACCCGGATCCTTTCTCACCCTTATCTTAGGCTGATAAGGACCAAGCAGATAACGGTAAATCTCTCCTGTCATGCACTCAATCTGGGCTTCCTGGACACTCTCCAGCTCCTTTAAAAACCACACATCTTTTTTCTGTGGATTTTTTTGGCTGGTTCTCTGAATAACCTGTACTGGATGGGCGCTCACCCCAAGACTTTTAATCAGTTGATAATTCGAGTAATCCTTAAATCCTGTTCCCATGTTACCCTCCTTAACTCCGCCCCTGGCGGCAGCAGGGCTCCTTACTGCTACTTGACATGCGCACCCGATGAAGCTCCAGGCGCTCCTTATTCTGAAGAGTATCCAGCACCTCCAAGGCCCCCGTCACTGTCCACCGATCTTCGGGCTTCTTGGCAATAAGACCGAGAGCAATTTCAGCCAGAGCACCAATCCCCTTGCTCACGAGAATCTTATTTTCACGGGAGAATTTATCCTGCAAGGATTCTATGCGGCGAAGCACATCATTTTTTTCTTCAAACATTTCGCCATTCACCTTATCCCACCCCATAAACGGAGCAATCAAACCGTTGATAATCGTCATGCCCACCGCATAGCTGTCTTTTCTGACCAGATCACCCTCTCCGGTTTTCTTATCTCTGGGATTGGAATCCCAGTCCCAGGATTCGGGGCAGATATAGCCTGATGTCCCCTCGCCATACCAGCCTTTGGATTGAAATCGATCAGACTTGTTCTGCAGCACAGCGCCCCGTGCAAGCCCGAAATCTATAATTTTAGCAACATCATCTTCTGATATAATTACATTTGCAGGTTTCATATCCATATGGAAAATACGGAATTTGTGCATATAGGAAATACCCTCAAGGATTCCCTGGGTATACCGCATCATTTTATCCAGCGTAAGTGCACCCTTCTCAAGATGCTCGATGTCAAAAAGTCCCTTTTCCATATAGAGACAGAGCCGACCTTCATGGGAAATCGGATCTTCATAAATTGCCGCATCAACAAGCCCTACAATATTGGGGTGCTTCCCAAGCAAAGCCAGCACACTGGCTTCCCTTATCAAATCCTTTATGAGTAGTTTATCAGTGTTCTTGTTAAAAGGAGCTGACCAATCAGATAAATTCAGCGTTTTAGCAACCACAGGCTTCTCACCCCAGACACCGCCTATTTCCAAGGGCTCAAGCATTTTCATAACAACAGAAATATTTGCTCCGCTTCCACCACCGCTAAGGCTGCTTATGGTTTTACCAAAAGATGTGCCTCCCTCTCCCTTGCCAGAATGTTTTAAAAAGCGTTGTTTTTCTTCAGGAGTCATCTCAAAACTATTGAGCGCATCCATGAAATATCTGTGCGACTTTTCAAAAACGCTGAGATTCTGTCGAAGCATGACTTTATCCCTATGCCTGCCAAGCAATGGACTATGCTTGATTTGTTCCTCTGCCAGTAAAAGATTCGAATGTTTAATCAGGCTCCGGATAATCCAGTACACACAGAATTCAAACTCATCTGGGGAAATGGCAAATTCCAGCACAGATCCCCCGATATGGAGTTTTATAATATGAAGTACAATAATCATGCCGTTCTGATCACACTTTGTACCTGGCTCCGCAACCACCTCCCATCCCTTAACATCCTTAAATGCTATCTTCTTCCAGAAAAAACCATCTTTATAGCGAAGCTCAGGCCCCTGCCAGGCAATCTGGATGGATGTCGGAGAAAACTTTCTCCTGGAAGAAGGGCCTCTGTAATCTGCTTTGACCTTAAGTTCCTGTGCTTTCGCCATGGATACATCCTTTCATTTTCAGCCATAAACGACTCGAAACAAAACAAATATAGTCTTTTAATTTCAAATAATTACAAGCCAACGAATCATTCATCAATGGTCGAAATACGTTTGAATCCGACAAGAAATACGCTATGGCAAAACATCATGACAGGGCGCAGACTGCTTCTGAGTGGATGAAATGGTTTTGAGACGGGTACAAAGGGCTTTAAGGGCTCCGGTTTTTTGAAATACGGCGTATCTGGCCTTGCGCTGGAGCCTGCCGGTGAGATACTGGCTGGCGCACCACTGTTCATCAACCCTGCCTTCTTCGTTCAGCAAAGGGAAAAGCGGGAAGAAAATGACCTGATCCGGCACAAAGGCCTCACCCAGCTCCCTTGCGAGACAGGTCCGGATTTCTGACAAAAGAGCGGCATGGCCCTGCTTTTTTTCTGCTTCACCCTCTGGTTTGAGGGGTAAAAACACCAGCAGTCTGCAGACAATATCTTCCCGAAAGCCCTGGGGCCTTAAAAAAACCAGAGAAGCAAAGGAAAGGGGGGGTAAAACATCACCTAAGGCATCCAGGGCTTCTTTGCGGGGATAATAAAGCCCTTTGGCAGAGGTATGGGGGAGGGGAGAAAAAAGCCATTGCCTGCCATGGGGGCTGAGCATGGCAGAAGAATTCATCCATACCGCATCCTCTCCGCAATCCCCTGTTTCAGAAGAAGGCATAAAGATGCCATGGAATCCGGCAGCTTCCAGTGAAGGATCCGCCATATCGCCCATGCGCCAGCGAACCCCGGCCGCAGGCAAAACATTGCCATGAACCCTGCCCGTCACCCCTGCGGAAAACAGGCAGGCCCCTCCCAGAGAAGCATTCCATACAAAATTGAAGGCAAAGGCCTTTTCAAGGCCCTTTTCCTTCATAAAATCATTCCAGCCTTGGGAAGGAGGGCCTTCCCCCGGATGCCGGAACCATTTGGAACAGTTTTTGCCCAAATCCACAGAAACACCATCAAGACTCTCCCTGAAAGCCCTGCTGACCCCAAGCATTCTCAGCTTGACAGAAGCCAGTTGCAGGACCTTTTTTGCCATATCCTCCGTACCGGGACAAACAAGGCAGGCTCCCGCAAGGAGCCCTGAAAGCATGAGGGAAGGCTGCATTTCCATAGGATTAAAACCCGGTGCAGCATAGGCATCGCCGGGCTTCAGGCCCATGGCAAGCATACCGTCCCTCAGGGAACCCAGATAAAGGGTTTGCGCCGTCACCGGCCGGGGTGTGCAGGGTTCAGGGGAAGTGGGATCAAAGAGCAGGGCTGCGGTTTCCTGGGGAGCGTAACCGGAGGATGAAAAGGGAATATCAGATCCCGGAGCTTTGCCCTGTAAGGCCTCATGGGCAAGGCGCTTGAAACCGGAAAAAATTCGGAGGGAAGCATGCATGTCGTCTGCCACGACAAAGTCAGGGGAAAGATTTTTAAGGCGTTCCGCAAGGAGACGGCGACCACGGGGCGGAATGGGGGAAACGACCATGCCCAGCCTGAAAGCTGCCAGAAGGGTCAGCATGAGGGTTTCTCCCTCTTCAAAGACCAGAGCAACCACCTTCCCCTTTTCTGCCCCGCTATCCATCCAGAGGGAAGCAAGACCGAGGGACTTCTGGCCCAGTGCCGCAAAGGAGAGGCCCTTCCAGCCCTCTTTGCCATCGGGTTCTTTCATGGCTTGTCTGCCACTGTCTTCAAACCTGTGAACCGTGTCGTGATAAAAGTCATAATGGCGGAAGGGAACAGAGGCCGGATGCAAGGCAGAGATACGTTTTGCCCTTTCCCACAGGCCTTCCCAGAAAGATGCAGGCTCTTTCCATGAAGCCTCAAGCCATGGGGGCAGACCGGGCTCCTTGTCCCCGGCAAAACAAAGGCTGCGTTCCAGTGCGCCGATATCCAGCGCCTTCTCCATATCCATGACCCGGCCCTCCTTTCTGTGGCAGAGTATGGTGCTTTCTCAAGGCATCACCGGGGGTCTCAGGCTGTTTTTACCCAAAAATCTGAATAACACAATTTCCCGCCACTTTTCACACCATTCCGAGGGAATTGATTTTTGCCAGCAGGGCATCCCTGCTGCATCTCCCGGCACTGGGCTCACCCCCCCCTGAGAGCTTTAATCTTCGCAAGCAGTGTACTCCTGCTGCAAGAAACTTCTTCAGGAAACAAATTCGCCAACTCTGGCCCTATTTTCTTTATCTCCTTAAATGTCATAAGGGCAGCCATTAAAAAAAAATCCCTGTTGATTCTTAATTGTTCAACATATGTGACATTATCTCCCTTGATGAATTCATCAATGTCATTTTCAAGGGCGCTTCGGGCACTTACTGTGTAGGGATGAAATATTGAAGGTACTGGGTGAATAAAGGGAAATGCATATATTTCACTGCCTAAACTGTCACTTTTCTTGCGAAATACGGCTTTCTCCCAATCAGTATCAGGCTCGGAGCGCTTTTGAGGAAGCTGTGAGTCACAGTCAATAGCAATCATTGAACCATAGCCATCAACGAAAAAATTACTAATATTTCTAGCCTGCAAGCGATCATAATTTCCAATAACCATATCAATGGCGTGGAGTACTCCAAGGGCACATGCATGGCCCTTAAAATTAAATGTCTGTGGAAAGGGCTCATTATGTTCTAAGTAGGGTGTCAAAGCCTTGCACCGCACCCCCTCAACGACTGCTATGGATCGCTGTGGTGGATTAGACACATCGCCTTGATATTGCATTCCACGTATAAAATATTCCTCGCTGGTGAAATAACCAGTTGCCCCTACTTTTTTTTGAACCTGTTGAAAAACTTTACTGAAAGATTCCCCCATGTCTATGTCAATACAGCAAAAAAATCTGGGGACATGGAGGCGGGGAATGGGGGCAGGCGCAGCAGGCGCTCCACGATGCAGACCCGCCATCCGTTGTGCTGTTGCTGTACCGGAGCTTTTCCCCACCTTCCAACCGACTCCTGGCTGACTATGCACCACCTGCTTATTACCTTGAGTAACCTGATCAGATACACGGGCAAAGTCTCGGTAAGCTTTGTTTGAACAAACCGCCGAAGCAACCCGTCGATACAGTTCATTAATCGCAAGATTGGCACGGTACCCCACAGTTGAAGTGCGAAGGTAGAAATCATACTCAATATCAACGCCACCACTGGAATCCGCAACCTCTTTCCCTGAAATTCGACCCTGACTGACTGGCATAGCCGGTCTGATACTCCGTTTTTCCCGTACAATAAGACGTTTTACACCGCTAGCTCCACCTTGATTGCCTTCAAACCCCGTACAACTGTTCATAATCCGGATAAAATTATTTTCCTGCTGTTTCCACTCCAACGGAATCTGAACCTTTTTTTTATTAAAAAACATTCTCATTACTCCCTTACATTTCCATCAGAAACTCATTTCAATTAAAAAATTCCTGCCTGTTTATTCAGACGCAGACACAAAAAAACTTTTGTGCCTGCACCTTTGATTGAAAAAACCATTGCAAAAAACATGCACATAATAAGCCGCCTGAATCAACCCACGGTAACGCCCCATTTTTTAACAAACTTATCCGTATTGGATACGGCAAGGTGAATGTCCTGACTCTTGGGCTCAGGCATGACACCAAGGCTCATGGTATAGTTCTTGGGGCTTACCACCTCCATGGACTGGTTCATGTCTATGTGAAATGCGAGTTCTCCCCCGGACTTCATGATAAGACCATTAAGATCCGTCTCATTGGAATGGAAGCAGAGATAATACATCTTGGCATCGGGATCATAATCATAAATATTAAACTGCATATTCACTTCCGTATTGGAAAGTTCACTGTGCTGAAAAACAGCAACCTTGTTTTTCACCGCCGTACTCACCTGAAAGGCAAGCTGGATGGGATCCGCATAGCCGCCATTCCAGTAAATCTGGGAAATAACCCCAACAACCTTGACATATTCGGACATATTGGCCGATGTGGGATCCGTCACATCCATATCCGCTGTCAAAGCTTCACCCCCTATAGAAAGGGATACCAGATGCCCCACAAGTTCCTGACCGTCTTTCTGAAAATTGAACCCCTGATACACACTGCAGTTGAATGAAGACTCAGCCATGATACGCCTCCTTTATTTTCCCTGGTTGAAATCCATCCGGAACAGACCTGTCCCTCTGTGCTGAAAAGACCCTTCCCAAGGTCTTTTCCTGAATATGACAAAGCCTTATACATAAAACGTGCCATGTAATTCAGCCATTTCCCCCTCGCCCTCTGGGAGGGGCAAGGGCTTTGCCCTACACACAGGCCACAAACCGGGTCTGTGTCATGTGCAGTCATTGCTTGGCCTGAGTGCCGGGGGGAGGGAAGCTGTAAAAGCACCTTGACCATTGACTTTTTATAAAGATTTTAAAGGGCTGCCAAAATCATAAAATCCATGGGGAATAGTTACCATGCCATGATCATATCGGACGGCCATCAGGCAGAAAAGGCAGGCCCCATGGACAAACGCCTTTTCTACATACCGAATGATCACCTACCGGTGATGCCACCACAGTTGTCGCATGCCAATAAGGTTGGCGAAAACCCAAGGCCTACAGCCATATAATCAAACCTTTATGGGTTCAAAAGCCCACCACAGAACAGCCCTTGCTCAAACCAACTGCTGGGTGGAAGAATAATTTTTGAGACGGGTACAAAGGGCTTTGAGGTACCGACTTGTTGAAACCTGGCGTATTCTGGCCCTGGGCTGGAGCCTGCCGTTGACATACTGGCTGGCGTACCACTTTTCATCAACCAGGCCTCTCCCCTTGCCAAAGGGCTGGGGTGAGGATGGCTGTTTTTCTCGCTTCTCCTTCTGGGAGAGGGGGCGGGGGTGAGGGCAGAAAGAGCATCCCCATTCCAGAAAACCGCTTTACCCCCCAAAAAATGAGGTGCCGAACAGATCTCCCGGAGACCTGTCATCAATGGTCACGGAACGCTCCTGAATCAGAATTTCGTAGGACGGTTTCAGGGGCAAAGGCATCATATGGTTCCAGTCTTCCGAGGGTTCGGTGAAAAGGAAGTAAAAGGCCACGGGATTCTGCTCCGGCATGGCCACACGAAACTCCGCTTTTTTCCCCGGAACCAGAGAGAAAACCCCCAGCACGGAAGGATCCCCAGGTTCTGAAAACACGAGGGCGGCTATTTCTGCGTAGCTTTCCGTAAGGTACTGTTTCTCTGTTGTTTCCCGAACAAGCATATAAAAAATCCGGCCCCTGTTGGCATCGGGCATGGCCTGTATTCTAAGGAGCATCTGGGGGCCGGGAGCTGTCTGCCATGGTTTGCCGCAGCCTGTGGCAGATAAAAAAATCAGCAGGACTGGCAGCAGAAACAGGAGGGGCTTATGTACGACAGCTCTCCTGTCCGAAGTATTTCCCATGAGTAAAGAACCGGACCGGTCAGTGGCTGCCATGAAAACGCCTCCCATCTCCTGATTGCTGCAAGCTGTCACTGAAACCAATGAGGGCCCAGGGATCACTCTGAAATGCAAAAACCATATCAAAGTCCGCCCCTCCCCATGGGCTTTCCAGAAACCATGACACGGCACCGCCCTCCACACGCCGCCCCCTCTGCAGGAGGCGGTAAAAGGACCAGAGTTCAGGCTCCGCAGCAATTTCCCTGTAAGCCCTTCTCCCCGAAGTCCGCATTTCAAAGGCCATACCTGCCGCAGAAGAACCTTCACGCCACCATTCAAAGCCCAGAGGCTGCCATGCAGGCATCTGATTAAAACCGAACACGCTTTCCCGGCCTGCACGCAGATAGGTACTCACGGGCAGGGCGGCACCTCCCTGAACGGAGGGCAGAATGGCGGGCCTGACCGTAAGCTGCAGAGGCCGGGGCTCTCCCTTTTCATCCCAGAGAACACGCCGGATGCGATCGGCCCCGTTCACGGTGGCAAGCATGTCAGCAGGAAGGCGGAGATTTCCCATGGTCCCCCTCCACTGCCCGCCTCCGTAGGTGCACACCGTTCCCATATAAGCCCTGAACTGCTTCCAAAAGTTCCCGTCCGGATGCAGGGATGCCTGCAGGGCTTCCAGGGGCAGGGTACGGGCCGACGCAGGATGAAAGGGAAAGCTGTTTTGAAGTGGCTTCATATGCCTTTCTGAAAGATCAGACCACAGCGAAGCAACCCTTTCTTCAATTTCTCCCTTGCCCAGCCTTTCCAGTGCATGAAAGGGTTCAAGGAAGGGCTGCTGCCATTCCGGTGCAACACCCACGGTACCCAGCCACATCCTTGCCATGGCCATATGGGAATCCGGTGACCGGGCCAGTATGTCAAGGCCCATGCGTCCCAGAGGAGAAAGCCTCTCCTTGAGAGCGGCCCCCTGCTCCCTTTCTTCCTGGGAAATATAAAAGGATACCTCACGGAGTCCTTCCTGCAAGCGGGCAATGAGACCTTTATAGGTTTCCCATTGGGGATAACGGCCATCCTGTTCCCCCATAACCCTTCCCATGAAAGCAAAATCATCCATCCGCCTTGCCACTGGCCTCAGCATGGGGCTGTCCCCCACATCCAGCATTGTATTCTCTTTCATGGTCATAAGAAAATTCATGAAGGGAGAACCCATGGAAGGAATCTGCTGCAGCACAAAACGAAATTCCGCAGGAGAATCCACACGCAGATGATAACGCTGATAATAGATGGTGTACTGCTCCGCATATCTTTCTGCATAAAGCAGAATCTGCCTCTGAACAAAGTCTCTGAAACGCTCCTTTTCCCCCTCTGATACGGGCAGAACCTTCAACTGATTTTCAAGGGCCTCCACGGAACGCTTCACCCTCTTTTCAAAGGCAGGCCGGGTAAACCGGCCATCAATGCGGGCCTGTCCCGCAAAAAAATGGGTGCCGTCACTGGAAGGATTCAGCCAGATATCGGGGAACTCCCCTGTGCCCTGAAAAAAGAGAAGGCCCAGACGTTCATGGTTTTCCGCCATAAACTTCCGCATCATAGTGGTCATCTGTGAGCGGAGAATAAGATCATGCCATTTACGGACATCTATCTGAAAGCTCCTGTCCCCCAGTACCAGAACAAGGGGTTCGGGGTAAGCCACTGGCCGCTGCGGAATGGAAGGCATCAGCTCCATGAAAGCATCCAGGGCAAGCCCACGGGTATCCGGCACTATCAGGGAGGAAACAAGGATAGACCTCAGAAGTTCCTGAAGCTGCTCATGGCGAAGCAGCACATCCCTGCGCTGCATCCATTCAATATCAGGGCCAAGGGGGGTCACTTTTTTCAGATTTTCCACAATCTCATTCAGCATGGGATATGAAAAAACCTTTGTGACCAGCTCCAGCACGGGTCCAGCCACTTCCTGCAGATCTTCAAGGATATCAGGAGTGATAAAAGGCTCTTCACATACAGCATCCACCCGCCGGAGAAGAAAATGCAGCATAAGGCTGTTTTCTGAGGGCTCCCAGCTTCCGGGGCTGCTGACACGGCTTAAACTGAGATCCATATCAATGGTGGGCAGGCTTCGGTTGTACATGGCATAGTCTGCCACAAGCTGCCCTGGAAGACCCAGCACCCTCTCCCAGTTTTCGGGCTTTGAAAGAATCATGGTCCTCAGCCCGTTGTCGGGGGAAGCATAAAGAAGCCCCAGAAGATAGATCATTTTCTCCTGAGAATCCTGCCTGTTCCGCAGACTGTAAAAGACAGGATAAAGGTAGTGCTGACGGACAAGACCTGTCAGTCTTTCCACCATTATTTTTTCCTGCTCAGGGAAAAAGTCAGGGAGTATCCTTGACGCAAGATTCCTGCCCCTGCCCACGGGAAAGTGAACATGCAGCTCTTTATAGGACGATGGCTTTATCAGCTCCATGACATCAAGGTGGCGGTCCATCTTCTCAAGTTCATTGTACTGAGCCGCAAAAAGGGCTGTCATACCCAGCAACCCCACCCCAAGAATACCACCGGCAGCCAGGGGGTGCCGGTATCTGCCCAGCCTGAAATCAAGGGATTCCTTATGGGCTGTCATGCTGAAGGGCCCGCTGCTTTCAAGGCCCTGACCTTCTCCGTGAAAGCTCATGCGCATCAAGTAAGGCGTTCTGGAAAAAGGATCCTCAGCCAGAAGAACCTTTGTGAAAGCCGAAAGCACACCAAGCCATCTCCCTGCATTCTCAAGAAAGTCAACCATGGCAAGGTAATCACCGGAAGGAACCCTTGTGAGGGCAAGGGGAAGCATGGCAGCGTAAATATCCAGCGCCCTTTGAATGTCCGGAAAACCTGAGCCTTCATTCCATACAGCTTCCAGGGACATGCCCTGAGATTCCAGAAAGGATACCCACTGGCTGTACCCTGTTACAGTATCCATGTGGGTCAAAGAAAGGATCAGGGGAACGGGTTTTCCGGACGGAGAAGCCATGAGGTTGATCTTGCCCCGCAGATAAAGGGCAAGGCGCTTAAGGTTTTCAGGGGTTTCTTTTTCAAGCATGGAACCCTGGATACAGACAACCCCGTGGGGTATTCTTTTGCCCGGAAGGGCCTTCCAGAGTTTGACCAGCGCCCTTCTTCCGTCAGCTTCCTTATGGAACAGAATGCCCGAGGGCATTTCCATAAGCACAGCCTTTGAAGAAAGACAGATCTGAAACAGGGGGGATGTGGTATGGCCCGCCTGAAACTGCAGGGACAGGGCCTCATAATCCGTATATTTCCGTATAAGCTCCGTCTTGCCGCTCCCCGATTCCCCCATGAGCACATACACGGGAAGCCTGCCGGTATACCGCCTTATTCTCCATGGTATCCCGGTCAGAAACTCCTTCCAGACCCGGACAAGGCTTTTTGCTGGCATGGCAGGTTTTTTATCGGGGCCAGACTTTTCGGAAGAATCTTCTTTCGCCTTTTTTCTCTTACGAATCCATAGGATCAGCAGCCCCACCAGGGAAATTGCCAGGGCCATGCCAATGACAATCACCTTGGGGGGAAGGTTCAGGGTCTGCTGAAGCCAGGACTTCACAAATGAATTGAGCATGTTCAAATATTTCATATACGGCCACAGATCCTTAATATTGATGAAAAGTCAGGCCTGATACACATCTGTATCAATGGTTATTCCCATGCCCTTCACCATCTTCATCATCTTCTTCACCATGGGATTCAGAGGGAGGGAAAGGTGCAGCTTCAGAAGCCATTTCAGATCCTTCCTGTTCACCCTCCGGGAACAAAGGCCTGCCATCCTCCCCTGCCCTGCTTATATTTAAGGTATTGTCCCTGACGGATACAAGAAGTTGCCCCCCCTCTTCCATCCCATCCTCAATGAGCATTTCAGCAAGGGGGTCCTGAAGCCTTGTCTGTATGACCCGCTTCAGGGGCCTTGCACCGTAAAGGGGGTTGTACCCCTCTGCGGCCAGAAATTCCCTAGCCTCTGCATCCACCTCCAGGTGTATCTTTTTATCCTCAAGAAGTTTGGAAAGACGCATTAGCTGAATATCCACGATGGGGTTCATGACCTCAGGCGTAAGGGGACGGAAAATGATAATATCATCGAGGCGATTGAGAAATTCCGGCCTGAAAAAGCCCTGTACCACCTCCATGATGGCCTGCTTCATCTTTAAAACGTCTTCTTCCGTCTCTGCGGCCTCTATGCGGTCCGCTCCAAGGTTTGAGGTCATGAGAAGAACGGTGTCATAGAAGTGGGTTGTGCGGCCCTGCCCGTCGGTGAGCCTTCCGTCATCAAAAACCTGAAGAAAAATATTATATACATCGGGATGGGCCTTTTCTACCTCGTCAAAAAGAACAACGCTGTAGGGTTTTCTTTTTACCTTGTTGGTCAGCACCCCGCCCTCATCATATCCCACATAACCGGGAGGCGCTCCCGTAAGGCGGGCCACAGAGTGCTTTTCCATGAACTCGCTCATATCAATCCGTATCAAAGACTTTTCATCATCAAAGAGAAACTCTGCAAGGGCCTTGGCAAGCTCCGTTTTACCCACCCCCGTAGGCCCGAGCATCAGAAATGAAGCCACAGGCCGGTTGGGATCCTGTACCCCTGCCCTGGAACGGCGTACGGCTCTGGCAACGGTACCAAGGGCTTCATCCTGCCCTGCAACCCGTCTGCGCAGGTGAGACTCCAGCTTAAGCCAGCGATCCTTTTCCCCTTCCATCATCTTTGACACAGGAACTCCGGTCCAGCGGGAGACACAGACAGCCACATCCTCAGGCATCAAATCTCTGGGGCCGGCTTCTCCGGCATCACTGCCCCCATCAAGATCCTGATACTGTTCCAGTACCTTTTCAGCTTCGGGAATCACCTTGTACTGAAGCTCGGCTACCCTTGCAAAATCTTCCTCACGAATCCTCTGTTCAAGCTCTTTTTTAGCGGATTCAAGGCTTCTTCCAGCTTCCTGAACAGCTATCAGAGCATTTTTCTCATCTTCCCATGCGGATACCCTTTTTTCACTTGCTTCCTTAAGGGCCACAAGCTCAGCCCCAACAATTCCAAGTCGCTCCACACTGGCCTTGTCCGTCTCCCCCTCCAACGCCCTTACTTCTATCTCAAGGGCCACAATCTCCCTTGCCATACGTTCAATGTCTTCGGGTCTCGAAGCAAGGGCGATGCGCAGACTGGCCGCTGACTGATCCACAAGGTCGATGGCCTTGTCCGGAAGAAAACGGTCTGTGATGTAGCGCTTGGCAAGCTTCACGGCCGACTGCAGGGCCGCATCCGTAATATGAACGCCATGGTGGGTCTCATACTTTTCCTTGATCCCCCTTAAAATGGCCAGACTCTGCTCCATGGAAGGTTCATCCACGGTAACGGTCTGGAACCGGCGCATTAGTGCGGCATCCTTTTCAATATGCTTGCGGTATTCTTCCAGCGTTGTGGCACCGATGCAGCGTATCTTACCCCTGGAAAGGGCTGGCTTGATGAGGTTGGCCGCATCCATTGCACCTCCCGAAGCCCCTGCACCCACCAGCATATGAATCTCATCAATGAAGGTGATCACATTTCCTGCGGACTCTATTTCCTCCAGCACCCGCTTGAAGCGTTCTTCAAACTCCCCCCTGTATTTTGCCCCTGCAATGAGCTGTCCCAGATCCAAAGCCAGAATGGAAATATCCTTGAGACTGTCTGGTACATCCCCCTTTACAATGCGAAGGGCCAGTCCTTCCACCACGGCGGTTTTGCCTACACCGGGTTCACCAATTATAATGGGATTATTCTTAAGACGACGGCTCAGGATCTGTACGGTCAGATGGATTTCTTCATCCCTGCCAATTACAGGATCCAGCTCTCCCCTGCGGGCCGTTTCCGTAAGATCCCTTGTGTATTTTGCCAGATATTCAAATTCCTGCGAAAGGCCTGTTCCACCCTTTTCAGAGGCAGATGACCGCATGGCCTTCAGCGTTGTCCCCAGCTTTTCTTTATCTGTTCCTGATTCGGTCAGTGCAGCCGCAGGCTCTCCCACATCCAGCATGGCCAGCAGCAGGTGATGAATACCGATGGCAGATTCCCCAAGCTGAGTTGCCGTTTCTTCGGCCAGAATGAAAAGCCTTTCCAGATCCCGGTTGATGGGCGTCTGCTGGGCACCTGCAAGGGCCTTGGGAAGGGTAAGAAGATGACCGGATATCCTTGCTTCCAGAGACTCCATACTTGTTCCTGCATCGGACAAAGCCGAACGGACAGGGCTTCGGGGGGCCTCCAGAAGGCTTGAAAGAAGATGCCATGGGGTCACACACTGATGCTCCTTCTTGACAGCCAGACGACAGGCCTTTTCGATCAGCTCCTGGGACTTGAGATTAAAACGGTCAATAATCATCCTCTTATCCTTTCATTGATTTTTCCGTTATCCGTGCTGTCCTTATGGGAAAGACTAAAGCTGCACCGTCACCTGACCGGCAAAACTGATGGAAATCACCCCACCCCACATGCACATCAGCTTACTGGAATCCGTCAGTGCCGGAAAATTGCCTATGAGTACCGTGGGTTTTCCGGGAACCCATGGGGCCACCGTCACCGGGACACAGGGCATGGGTGTCAGCACACCCAGAGCGGCTGCCGTTGCTGCTGCCACCGCAGGGTTGCTCGGCGTGGTACACATGCCAAAGGGAGGGATATTCACAATCGGTATAAAATCCATGATGGTTGCGGCCGGGGTCGTGGCAAAAACCATATTTACGGGCAGCACAATCAGGGAAGAAGGCGCAACGCCGAAGCTGCATGTCATCACAGCACCATTGGTTACAAGGAATCCCATGTAAAACCTTTCTTTATACTCTGCCAGTGCCCTAAAATTGAATATTACGTACGATCATTTTTGAAACAAAGCGATGAATATAATGGCTATTTATTACTTTCTCCCCTCACCCCGACACTCAGGCCAACAGTCTTCAGTACATTACACAAGTCCAGTTTTTAGCCTGTGTGCCGGGCAAGGCCCCGGCCCCTCCCTCTGGGCTGGGCTTTACCCATAATTTTTATCAAGCCTGTTGAGTTGTAAAAATTTAATTTTGAGGGTGTCCAAATACTCTTTTACCCTCACCTTCCTTAATGACCTTAAAGTCCTTAACGACAATACCCACGACCAGCCTCAACGCCATAAAGGAACAGGTAGGGTAGCACAGAATCTGCACCTGCGAATGGATTGTAGAGCCCCTATTTTTGTAGGGGCAGGCCCCTGTGCCTGCCCTGGGGTGAGGAAAAAGCCGTTCAAACCTGAAGCCTTTCTGCCTCCATACGCTTTCTGTGGTGGCTGCGGGCGAGTTCAAGGGCCATGGCCTCATCCGTTGCTCGGCAGGCGGAACAGATTTCAAAGCCCTCTACCTCATGAAGCCTTCTCAGGGGCAGCCTGCGCAGGCATGCCTCACATACTTCCGTTTCAGAAGCTGAAGATGCACCATGGAAAGAGCGTTCATCTTTCTGCGCCAAAGCAGGCCCCTGAATTGCTCTTTCTGGCGGAAGCAAAAGAAAACAGTCTGGACAATAGCGTTTTTCCTCCACAGGCTTTGCACCACCAAGGGGGATGCTCCGTCCACAGCCTGCGCAGAGAACACTTTTCATGTGATCCGGAACGAAAAATGCATCTTCCCTGCTCCCCCCGTCTTCTTCCGCTTCTTCAAAAGTCTCTTCCCTGACGGGCCGGGGCGGAGATGGTGCCATGACAAGATCCTGAAAACAGGTTCTGCAGAATTTCCATATACCGACCCTGCAATCATCCTCACCAAGGGGAGCGCCGCAGAGTTCACAACCCGGCATCTTTTTATCTTCATCCCCTCCATGGACTTCCTGGATTTCCTGGCTGGCCCCGCCGCATTCCTCTGTATCCTTTGCACTGACAGCCCTGTCTCCACCCGCCAGCAGCGTTTCAAAGCATAGGGAGCAAAAGGGCCAGTCTGCTACCATGGTCATGCCCTCATCTGAAAGCGACTCAATGCCACACCCCTTACATTTCACAGGAAAACCCCCTTCCATTTCAGTTTGCTCTTCAATCTGCCAGCGACCTGCAGGTATAAACAGAAAGCTTTATTCAACAGGGATCAGAAATCCACAAAGGCATCGGGATCCACCTTGAAAAATTCCCGCATGGCCTGCCACTCCGGACTCTCCTTCATTTCTTCAAACTGCATGACATCCTCACTGCGCAATGCCAGAAGCATAAAAAAACGACTGAAAAGCTTAGGAAAATAAAGTCTTGGATCAAAATTTTCTATGGTCTGCATAATATCATCGGCCACAAGGGCCGCCCTGGGGTACATTTCCTTTTCCATGAGCTGCTCAAAAATTTTAAGCTTTTTCAAAAGCAGCTCCAGATGAACGGAGCCCTCAACCAGAAGCCCATCGCCGGACGGGGCACGGGGACCTGCCCCGCCAGGAGCTGCAACTTTTTCCTGTTTTTCTTCTTCGGAAACCTCTGCTTCCTCCGGGGCCTCCTCTGCCACAGCCTCCTCAGTGTAAACCAGCCTCTGGAAAGCCCTGAGCCAGTCGGATATTTTTAAAAGCCCGTCCAGCAGAGGCTCTGCGGCATCTTCAAGGACCTGAGACATGACCCGTCTTAGGTCTGTAGCAGCTTCCAGGGCATCCCCTGCATCATCGGAATGGGTTTCCTGCAGCCACTGCTGCCAGATTCCCCCCTTTGAGGATTCTTCATGCTGAAGTTTTTTCAAAAGCTGATTAAAAAACCAGCCCAGCCCCACCTGCCCGTGCTTTTCCCGCTTCTTTTCAGGTCCCGTATAATTCCAGTTTGTTTCCAGAAAAAAAGAAAGACCCGAAAAGACTTCTTTCAGACCCCGCACCCCATCTTCAAGAAAAAGGCCGTAAAGGAAAAAACCCATAAGCCTTACATCATAAATCCCTTCTTCAAAAACCCCCTCAACGGCCACTGCCGCTGCCATGTACTCACCGTTCTGGGCGAGGGTGGCAATGTCCACAAGCCTTGGATCCGTAATGTCAAGGCCTGGTTTTTCACTGGGTGACAGCTCTCTTCTCAGGTATTCAATATTCATTGATCCCATCCCTGACTGATGATTAAAAAAGCACGGTGGACTTTCCTATGGATGCAAAAAAACAAGACTACTCAAGAACACAGCCTGAAAAAACCGGCAGAATACGGTGCTTTGAATCGCCACCCTCTATGACATCATAACCAAGGGAAGCACCGGATCTGAGCTGAACCGGATTTTTTTTGCCTGACAGCACAAGAAAGATTTCAAGCTCCACTCCCACAGCCCCCAGAACAGGAAACACGATTTCCTCAAGACGCCTGTTGATCAGCTGCATCCAGGGAAGACCGCAGGGTGCCGTTTCACTGTCCGTGAACATCTCCACCCGAAGGCCCCTTGCTGGCTGACGTAAGCTGCCCCCAAGCACTGCATTGCGACCAAAAACAGCCGTTCCGAGGATAAAGGCACTGGCGTTCAGGCGGGCATGATGCTTTAAAGTCCCCTTCCTGACATGGACAGTAAGTTCAGGAAAAACCGCATCCATCACCCAGTGAAGGGTGACCGGGGAGCGAAGGGAAAGCATCTGCAGGGTGCTGCGCTGACCTTTTTGATAATCACTGTAAATTCTTGTATCCGACTCAGGATAAACACTTCTGAAAAAATTCAGCAGGAGAAAATGATCAAAGTAATGAATAAACTGAATAAAGCTCAGCGCATCAAGGGTGTGGGACTCCATTCTTTTAAAAAAATAACTTGGAAGGGGACTCTGGGCGGACAAAAGCCCCATATTCACGGAAATCAGTACATGGGAATAGGGTTTTTGAAAAAAACGAATGTCTTCAAACAGGGTTTCCCTTGAACAGGAGTCCGGATGTCCAAGGAAAAAAATCTGATCCATTTTATAGCCATGGTGCATGAGAAGACGCATGAGAGACAGGGCATCGCAGTCCCGGATTCTCTTACGGATTCTACCCTCAAAAGAAGCCATTCATCCCTCTTTTTTCGTCTATACTCAAAAATAATATCAGATCAGACACCCGCATCCAGCATCAAGGCCTCAAGAAGATCCTCAAAACGGTCCAGCTCCATACGGATTTCCTTCCAGGATACAGCCTCTTCGTCCTCGCTTAAAACCATATCCTTTTGATCGCTTAGCCCTGCAAGGACCGTAATACGCTTCAGCTCCGCCTGAAGACTTTCAAGGTGTCCGGGAAAGGATAAAAAAAGACGGTCAAGCTCTTCTTCAAGATCAGAAAACATGGCAGCAGGCATGGCTTTTTCATCAAAGGCCTTTTCCATTAAGGATTCAGGCCCTGATTTTTTTGCATCCCCATCGGCCCCGGACCAGCATCGCCTGAGTTTTTCAATGGCAAACAACTCCTTTGACCCATCCATTTTCCAGATACCCTCTTTGTGGGTGAAACGCTTTTCCCTTTCATTGGAATCCTGAAAGGAATGGAGAAAATCAGCCCGACAGAATCGGCCCTTAAAAATTCATCTCCATCCAGTAAGAGCCCAGATAACTCAGGATAAAATAAAAAAGAATCAGACAGGAAAGAGACCCCCCATAAAGCAAAAAGGGGGAAATCCTGTCTTCTGCAACCGGAGTCAGCTCCCTTTCCCAGACATGTGACAATCCAGACATCTCCGGCACAGGAATACGGTTGGTAAGCCTTTCCATAAACTCCTGTCTTTTTGCCGGATTGTTCACCATACGGCCATTGAAGCCATCACTCAGACAGAAATAATACACCTCAAAAATCGCAGGCAGGGTCTGGGGTTTCAGCAAAAGATCCTCCAGGGTCTCGTAGAAAACCACACCCGCCGCATCCGTATCAAAAAGCTCCCTCTGCAGAGGCGGCCAGCCTCCGGATATGGCAGGATCCATGTAGCGGGTCTGAACCCCTTCATCGAGATGGGCCACAATGGGAAAAAGGATATAATACACATCCCTTTCCATAAGCTCCCTGGAAAGGGCCTCCCTCAAATTTTCAAGGGCTTCACGGATTACAGACCTTGCCTGCACAAGATCATCGGGACCGGGTTCCCGGATACGGGTATAAAGTCCTGACCTTTCAGGATCGTTTTCCTTTTCTGAAGCAAAGCTCTCTCCCCCTTCCCCCACAGAGGCCCTGAATGGAGAAAAAACCCTGTCCCTTGTCCTGAAAACCTTATATATTTCAGCCCATAAACTTTTATTCATGCGGTTTTTCCCCTCCTGACGGGAGTCAGGCCTGATTCCATTTCCACCTCTACAGGCGTATCCGCCACCCAGGCATTGAGAATGCGCTGCACATGGCGCCTGAAATTCTCCAGCAAGGGCATGACAGCTTCGCCCACGTCGCGAAAACCAAGGGAATACACCTCTTTGAGGACCGTGTTCCCTGAGGGTTTTCTGCAGGGGGCATGCTGACAGCGTGCATCCTCCAGCAGCCCCATGGCTTCCCTGTACTCAGGTATCCTGTCTATTCCTGAAGCCGCAAGAATCAGACGGATATCTTCCACGTTCAGTATGGTCTTGTTCATCAGTGTCACAAGCTGCAGAACACCGTCTTCATGCTGAAGAAAGGTATTTTCCATAAAACCCCGCCCGGCCCAGTCCCAGCGAACCCCTGGAATCTGTCTGGTAAAGGGAACAATACTGAGCTTCTGGCCCATAAAACGGGAAATCCATGGCTGATGCCAAAGACCTTCCACGGCAATCTGCCTGCCACCGTCAAAGGCCTCCGGATAATTAAGGATCAGTCCGTTGACAGCCCCCCCTGACCCGCCTGATGCATAATCCATCTCGTAGGAACCGCTGCTCCCGGATACAATACCCGGCATCAGGGGAGAAAGGCCTTCCTTGCTCACCTCATACACCCCCTTTACCGAATGCAGGGCAAACCCGTACTCTGGTCTGGGATGGAAAAGATCATAGCGTTCCCTCAGCCCCTCACAGAAGAGGGGATGGGTAAAATCCTTTTTAAGGTTCACCACGGGAGCAACAAAAAGCTGAAACATATCCGGATGCAGCACCGTATTTCTGGGCCAGCCATCATCCATATCCAGACATATGGTCAGCCGCTTCCAGGCATCCGGAGAAGGGGGCAGCTCTACATTCATGAAAAGATCCTGCTGGGGAAGGGTAAAAGCCAGCCTTTCCCTTTCCAGAGGATGGGTAATCAGCTCGGCCCCTTCCTCTCCCTCAGCCAGCGGCTGCATGCCAAATTTTAAGGTACAGGGAAGACCTTTGCTGTTTTCGTCCACGTCATCCTCATAAACCACGGAAGCCTGCTTCAGATGCTTTTTTATGATGTGCAGCAGCTTAAGAGAATCCCTGAAATCATTCAGATGGGTGATGTGCATGTTCAGTGTCCATCTGTCATCACGGCGTGCAAAGGGCGAAGCCAGACGCAGAAGAATACGAAAACCCCGGCCTGCCCCCAGCAGGGTACTGACGCTTTTCACTGCAAGGGGAAAAAGTCTTAGGCCCGTAACAAGCCTGAAAAAAGCCTGCCTGCCATCCGGCACCGTCATAAGAAACTCCGAGCCTGCGGGAATGCTCACTGGATCCACAAGCTGGGATGAGGGTCTGGCCTGAAGAAGGGCCATGGCAGGCACAGGAGAAACAAGGTAATCAAAAAACTGATGAAAAAGCCTCTGTCTCAGGGCCAGCACATGGCGTTCCGCCGCAAGCCTTGACCTTGCGCCAAAAAAGGCCATGGCCTCCATGAGCCGCTTCACATCGGGATCGTTCCGCTCCAGAGGAACAGATGGATACAATGCCGCATAGGAGATACGGAAACTCTCAAGGGCATTCATTTCCTCCTGAAAGGCCTTGTACATTCTTTCGTCCATGCGCATCATTTCCCCCGATAATATCAGCCAATCTTAACCATGGAACCCTGTACATTGACAATGGAACCCTTAAGAGTTGTGAGCTGGCCCTCAAGGTCAAGGGCTGCATCCGCTGCGACCTTCACGGCCAGCCCTTTCATTTCAGCCTTGGTCTTGCCGGAAAGATTCAGCATCAGGCCTTTCATCTCCGCCTTCTGCTTCGCTTCTGCAACAACATCCATACCCGAGAAAGACGCCTTGTTATCGGCCTTGATATCCACACTCTGGGCACTGAGTTCCGCTTTTTTGGAAGCCTTGACCTTCAGTGCGGCATCCGTGGTGAGCGTCATGTCTTTGGTACTTTTCACATCATACTTTTCATCGCTTTTATGGGTGGTATTCTTTGTGGAATGGCAGGTGATCTCCTCGGCATCAAGGGTAAAGGTCTTGCATTTTATGGCAATGCTGTCCTGCTTCTGGGTGATGGTACTGGTTTCCTCATCGCCCTTGCATGTCGTGACAATGGAAGTGCCATCCATGGATATGGTCTGGGTGATTCCGCCATCCTCATTTTCCACGGTAACGGTGATCCCCTTATGCTTATCCAGTTCAATGCGACAGACCAGAGTTCCCATATTCTGCCTTTCGCCCGTAAAAATAAGGTTTAAAATGATCAGCGGATGTCAAAAAGCCGGGCGTATGATCCCCGGCTTTTGCCTATTCCTTTTTCTCGCAGGTCTGAATCAGAAGATTACCATCTGAAAAAATGATGGTCTCCGTATCCTTATCCTCCACCCGCTCCATGGTGAAAACAGGCAGCTTGTTTTCATAGGTATGGCTGATGGCTGTGCGGCTGTCCGGCTTCAGGCCCATGAAAATCCTGTTGCCCTGGGTATCCTGGGGCAACCTTGACTCACCCCGCCAGTCCAGACAGGAAACAATGGCTGCCTTCTGAAAATCAAGGGCCACAAGCACCCTTGCATCCTTATAAACAGGAAAGTAAAAATGTCCGGAATGGACAAGGGGCATATAGGGTGCCTTGACCTCCTGATTATCCCAGAGGGGAATTTTTACCCTGTACTGCTGCTCCGAGGTACCGTCATCCTCATGCATTTCATAGCTGATGTCCTCTTCATCCCATTCATCACTGATTATTTTGCCCTCCACATGGAAGGGATAAACAGGGGGGATAAAATCCGGCAGATCCACAAAGGCCTCATCAAGGGTTTCCAGCCTGCAGGAAATGGCCGTTTCATAGCGGTTGAAGGTCATGTTGTGATCGGCCACAGGGTTCTGATCCGTGGCCAGAGCCCGGATATGAAGACTGCGCAGTCTGTATGTTTTTTCTTCGGTAAAAAGCTTTTTTCCCCACAGAGACCCTTTCAGTTTAAAAAGAAGCCCTGCATCAAGGAGTGTCATGGGCCAATTTGAAAACTCGATGAATAATTCATGCTCCCTTATCCTGAACTTTTCCTTTTCCAGTTCCTGCCTTGCCGTAAAATCCGCAGCCAGAGGGTATCTCCCAAGAAAATCCCGCCGCAGTCCAGCCACACCATCGGGATTTTCCGAAACATCCTGATTCATCGGGTTTTCCGAATAACCATTAAGCAGACAGGGCTTATCTCTCCGGGTTTGGGGAAAATCCACCCGAACGGAAAGTATGTCTTCTGAATTCAGAGATACAGGCTCTCCGTCTGCCTTTTTTTCCGCAGCAAAGGTGTAGGCACTGTCTTTGGCACTGCAGGTAAAAACACCGCCATGGAAGGAAACATACCAAATAATAAAATCATAGAAGTGTGAGCTGCCCTCCCCTGCTCCAAGGCCGAGGGAAAGCATGGGGTGTATCTCATCCAGAAGCTCCCACTCATACTTCAGTGTCACTTCAGGACTTTTATGGGCCTCCAGAAGATCCTTCATGCTTTGATCCACCATCAGATCGCAGGGCCGGTGAAAGGGCCACAGAACCTGAGCCTTATCCGCAAAATCAATGGAATAAACCCTGTAAACAACAGGATTTCCTACAAGAGCTCCGCCTTCTATGGTCTGCTCCCGCAAAAGGGATTTTGCCGTCACAAGGGCCTTGACACAAAGGGGGACAACGGTGATGCCTTTAGGGATGAAATGGGGCTTGATGGAAATATCAAGGGTAATCAGCTTTTTCCCGGTAAAGGCATCAAAGACCTCATCCTGCTCCTTTTCAAGGGAAACCATAAAAACAGCCCTTCCCCTGTAACCCCATGAATAAAGATCCAGCTCCAGAGACTTGATATTGCCCGCAGGAACAGAGACCTCCTTACCTGATAAATTCAGTTTCAGACCGATTGACAATGCATCAGTAAACATGGGACCTCGCCTGAAAAATTAAGATTTCTCCGTTCTTCGGACCACATAAAAGAAAGCCTTTATCTGCCTGCCTGATTCAGCCTGAAAAAACTGCTTGCGGAATCAAATACCACTTCCATCTCCTGGGACCTTCCAAGGAGTCTGCAACTAAGGCGGAAAAAAAGGTGCATGGGAGTTTCTTTTTCCAGATGCTCTATGCTTACAATCTCAAGCCTTGGTTCAAAGTTTTCTATATTATACCTGATTTCTTCCATAATGATGTTGCCTATGGCAGCCTTTGACCGATAATGACTCAAATCTTCCATACCCAGATTCCCAAGGGGAGATCCATAGTGTTTTTTGGTATTCAGGATGGCATTCAGATGTTCTACAATATCTTTGATCTCCTGCTGTTCCTCACTCAGGCTGCCCGGAGCCCGTGAAAACTTTCTGAACAATGCCATATTTCAGTTTTCCCTCCAGTAAAGAAAGAACCTCATGTCCTTCATGGAAGGAGGTTCGTAGAACACCAGTGACCTATCCTTGATGGCCTGATCCCACTCATCCCCCGGATGAAGCCGGTAAAAATCCACCTCCGGTCCGAACATATGCTGAAAAGGAGGCCTTTCCAGCCTTGACAGCGGTATCCCCTGAAGGGCAAGCCTGTGCACCAGAGAAAGCCTGCTTTTCGCTGCGATTTTAATACCATCCAGAAAGAGACGCTCCTGTACCTGGGATTTCTGAACAAGGAGATACACCTCCTTTGCCCGGCTCACCTCTTCAGGAAAGACAAGCTGAAGAAGACCGTCTCTGCTTTCAAAGGGAAGATAGGGGGAACTGCGCTGAAAATACCGGATATGCTCATAAAGGGGCTTAATGATTTTCCCAAAACAGGCCGCAGGATCTTCATGGTCATAGGGCTCAAGCACATGCTCGGGCATGAGATTCCTGTAAAAGGCCACCTCCGTAAGAAGATCTTTCAGCATTTCATAGAGATAGTAGGGATGCAGCCGTATATGTCCGGAGATATTGACAAGAAAGCGATGGGCACGAAGGGCACTTTTCAGACACTCCCTTGCGCTGAACATGCTGTCTCCACTGAGATAACTGGCTGAAATATTCTGAGATACCTTATGCTGAAAAACCTCAAGTATCTGTATCAGCTCAGCAGTTTCCGCCTTAAAATAAGGAGAAGCACCCAACTGAAGCAAAGGCGGCACACCGTCGCGTCCAAGGGACCAGCTGCCCTCAGGGTCTCTCACAAAGACACCCAGACGCATGGTTTCCAAAGCCCCCGTACGGGCCTGATCCGTTGAAATCACAAGGGAATGCAGCCTGCGGGGAATACCTTCGCTGTCATCTGCTCCATGTTCTGAACCTCCTTCCGCATCAGCGGAAAGCAGATGGAGATAAAGGGGAAGAACGGACCTGCCAAAGATATTCATGTTCAGGGATTCAGCCCTGGCATTACCCGGAATGTCGAGGAAAATACCCGAAGGCATGACAAGACTAAGATGCTGGACAGCAAGCACGCCCTCGGCCAGAAGGGAGGTGTTAAGCTGCAGCCTTGCAATACCGTGGGATGGCAGACCAAGGATTCTGAACCGTGCATCACACTCGGCAGCAAGGGCGTCTTCCTGGGCAATGAGATGTCCGGGAAGCAGTGTCTGACCCATTTCCCAGCGTATGCGAGCCAGCTTATCCATGTATCAACCTCAAAAAATAAGGATATAAGAAAAATGCAGGGCAAAGAGGCAGAATGTTTCTGCAGGCACAGAACAAACCTGTGCCTGCATCATAATCCTGCACCACGCCAATCAGCCCACGTTAACGCCCCATTTTTTAACAAACTTATCCGTATTAGATACGGCAAGGTGAATGTCCTGACTCTTGGGCTCAGGCATGACACCAAGGCTCATGGTATAGTTCTTGGGGCTTACCACCTCCATGGACTGGTTCATGTCTATGTGAAATGCGAGTTCTCCCCCGGACTTCATGATGAGACCATTAAGATCCGTCTCATTGGAATGGAAGCAGAGATAATACATCTTGGCATCGGGATCATAATCATAAATATTAAACTGCATATTCACTTCCGTATTGGAAAGTTCACTGTGCTGAAAAACAGCAACCTTGTTTTTCACCGCCGTACTCACCTGAAAGGCAAGCTGGATGGGATCCGCATAGCCGCCATTCCAGTAAATCTGGGAAATAACCCCAACAACCTTGACATATTCGGACATATTGGCCGATGTGGGATCCGTCACATCCATATCCGCTGTCAAAGCTTCACCCCCTATAGAAAGGGATACCAGATGCCCCACAAGCTCCTGACCATCTTTCTGAAAATTAAAACCCTGATATACGCTGCAATTAAATGAAGATTCGGCCATGACTTTCCTCCTTGATAGAATTAAAAGGGTGCGCTAACGGAGATTATCATCACAGATAATTGCCTAAAGCCTTGCATCCAGCCTCAGCTCCACATCCATGCCTTCAAACTGAATATGGGGAAGAATGCTGATACCACAGTCGTACCATCCGATCATACCTTCTCTGGGGGCCACCTCCACGGCTGCCGCCTTAAAGGGGTAGTAGCGAAGCGTAAGGTCATCGGGGTTCACCGCTGTTGTCACATATTTAAAAATCCAGGCTTCAAGGGTCTGCTTGATATAGGATGCATCGGCCGTGCTGCCGATGTTATCCCGCATGATGCATTTCACATAATGGGCAATGCGGGTAATGGAAAGGGTGTAGGAAAGGTTGGTGACGAGCTGGGCGTTTTCCGAGTCTTTGGGGTCTTTGAATTTCTTGGCTTTTTTTAGGGACTGGGCACTGAAGAAGGTGGCATCCGCCGTTCCCTTTCTGTAAACAAGGGGCATGAAACCGGCATTGGCGAACTCAAGCTCCCTGTAATCAGGGATAACCATTTCCACAGGCACCTTGATCTCATCCTCACCCCGCACATTGAAGGTATGTACGGGAAGGCCCGAAACCAGTCCGCCCCCCTTGGGTCCCCGGATATGCTGGCACCAGCCGGACTGGGTAAAGGATCTGACCATGTTCTGGGCAAAGAGGGCTGCGCTGCTGCCCCATACATAATCCTTATTGTCGCTACCCTTTACCTCTTCCCTGAAAATAAGATCGCCCGTAGGATTGGTTACAGGATCATAGGGAAGCCGTGCAATGTATCTTGGCAGGGTAAGGCCGATGTAGGCGGCCTCCTCAGAATCCCTGAGTTTATTCCATGATCCGTATTTGGGATGGCTCATGAGACCTTCCAGATCCTTGATGCCAGCCAGCTCTTCTATGGACTCGCAGCCGAAAAAGCGGGGGGATACGGAACCGATGTAGGGAGCATGACTGGCTGCGGCAACCTTGCCCATGGTTTTCAGCCAGAACTCATCCTGGGGCGTATGATGGATCTCATACAATCCTACAATGCCTCCAAAGGGCTTGCCACCATACTGATCATATTCTGCCACATACACCTTTTTGAAAAGGGCGCTGCCCGTAATATCCACGGCATTGGACTCAAAATCCTCAAAAAGCTCATCCTTGGACACGTCAAGCATATCAATCATGACATTGGCTTTAAAATTGGTGTTCAGGATCAGATCATTGAGGGATCGCCAACTGGATTCCACCTTTTTAAAGGTTTCATGGTGAATGACCTCATTGATCTGGTTGTTCACCATTTTGTCTATTTTTGCAACAAGGTCCAGAATAATGGCCTTGTCAAAACGGCCCGTTGCAGGGTCCATATTCATCAGCAGAGCTGCAAGTCCGGAAATAAAACGATCCTCATCGCTCACATCTTCCTGAACCGTGGCAAGGCCATCCTGTACCATGGGAACAGGCTCATTAACCTCTGTACTGAGGCGCATGCTGGAAAGAAAACGCTTCAGGTCCAGAGCCTCGGTCTGATCTTCGGTTTTAACTTCCTGCAAAGTTTCATCCGCCATAGCGTTTATTCCTTATGTGTAAAGGGTAGAAGGGAGAGAAGAAGGGTACCGAATAACGATCTGAAAGGAAATAACAGCCAGAGATTCTAAAGACCGGGCCTTAACCCGCAGGTGTGGAAGAATTGTCGGGAAGCTTAAAGCTGTCAAAGGCCTTCAGCTCCTCCTGCATTTTGGAAAGGGCATCCGGATTGCTGACAAGATCACTGAGAAGCCTTCTGAATTCCTTTCGGTTGTCAATGTTGGAATTCACCTCCTCAAGCAGCCCCTTCAAGGTTAAAAGCCCTTTGATCCTGGGTATTTTCTGGGCCACCTGCTCAGGAGAAAAGCCCCGCATGCCTTCAATGGGAATTTCCACCTGCATATCCTCTTCTTTTTCCGGATCAATACGGTTGGGAACCGTAAAGCTCAACTTTATCCCCATATCCTTCATAACCGCATCGGTGTTTCTGCCGTCCATGTTCCGAAGCTGACGTTCATCAAGGTCTACCTTGCGGTCCTTGGAACTGCCCAGGGAATAATCCCCTGTGACCAGCAGCCTTAGTGGCAACTGCACATCCTCGGGCTGCCCGTTGATTTCCGTTCTGTACCTGAGTGTCAGACGTGATTTGGGAATTTCATCCTGAATTGCCATACGCATCTCCTTGTCTCAAGACTTAAGGTTACAGTATTTTAATGTTAGCGATTCATGACAGCAGCCTGCCACAACCACAGGATATCCATTCTCATTTCAAAGCCGGTGCACCTCGCTGTTCTTACTTTGCCATTGCCCAGCCCGGCCCACCACAACCCCGACTCTGAAAACAAAAACCCTGCACAAAGACAGGGCACTATATGGCCAACGGTGTTTTGTGTCCGGATACAAACATCCAGCCTTTGAAAAAAGACACCCTTGCAGTTATCCATAACAGCAGCAGAAGCGCTGATGCCATCACCTGGTGCAAAAAAACACAAGACCAAAAACTTTTATTCATGAAATCCTCTGTCACCATAACTTGGAAACATCATTTTTTCCAGAAAAAAATCACGGGAACCATCTACGGAGGTCCCCCTTCCCGTATTCAGAATTTTAAGTACATCCCTCCTGCCCTTCTCCTTGCCTTTTTCCTCCATAAAATGGTAGGAAGATGCGGGCTGTAAAGTCGGAATCCGACCGGAGTCAGGCCGGATTTCCCTGCCGGGAAACTTCCCCTATGCGGGTTCGTTTCCCTTTTTTTCCTTTTAAAAGCAGTCAGGATGCCTGACATCCTTATGCAATATCCGGGAGGTCTGCCCCATGAATGTCAATTACCGGGAAATCCCGTACAACTACACTTCCGCCGACGACCGTCAGGTCATCTGCCAGATCCTTGGCAATGATATCTGGCAGGTTCTGGAAAATCTGAGAAGCCAGAGGGTGACAGGCCGATCCGCCCAACTGCTCATGCGCTTTGCAGGCGATCTATTCATTTTGCGTCGCAACCCCTTTGTCTATGAAGATCTCATCAATTCCCGCCGCAGGCAGCAGGAGTTCTTTACCAATGTAAAAAAAGATCTCAAAGCCGTTGCCGAAGCCGCCCTCAATTCCGACGTGCAGATCGTGCTGGATCGCTGCCACACCCGTCTTGAGGAGCTTCAGAAGGAAATCCGCGAGATCAAGGCCCTGAGGCGCAAGGTAAAAAAACGGCTGGCTCCCATAACTGGAGAGGAAAGTATTTATTTTGATCCCTTCAGCCTGAACAGCCACGCCACGGATGCCACGGACTGGCGGCTCTGCCTCCCCTTTGCCGTGATCCGACCTTCCGGGGAAGATCAGATACCAAAGGTACTGGCAGCCATCGGAGACATGGGCATGCACGCCATTCCCAGAGGTGCAGGAACAGGCCTTACTGGCGGGTCTGTTCCCGTACGGGAACGCTGCCTCATGGTAAATACGGAAAAGCTAAACCATATCCACGGCATCGAAGATCAGCCCTTTACCGGAGACGACGGCATTGAAAAGCACATGCCCGTCATACGCCTTGAAGCCGGTGTGGTCACGGAAGCGGCCATGAAGGCTGCGGAAGCCAGAAACCTTGTCTTTGCAACGGATCCCACCTCTGCCTGGGCCTGCACCATAGGCGGCAATATTGCAGAAAACGCAGGGGGCAAAACCGCCGTACTCTGGGGTACGGCCATAGACAACCTTGTTGCCTTTAAAATCGCCATGCCCGACGGCCGTTTTCTGGAAGTACGCCGGACCAACCACCCCATGCGGAAAATTCAGCCTGAAGATGTGGTGGCCTATGCGGTAAAAGACTTAAAAACCATGCACACGGAAGAAATCCGCATCCTGGGCAGCGAAATCCGCAAGCCCGGCCTCTGGAAGGACATCACCAACAAGGCACTGGCAGGGGTTCCCGGTATTCAAAAGGAAGGCTGCGACGGTGTTATCACATCAGCAGAATTCATCCTGTATGAAGCCTATGAGGAAAAAGCCACATGCTGCCTTGAGTTTTTCGGCAAAGACATGGAAGAGGCCAGCCGGGTTATTGTTGCCCTGTCCGAGACCTTTGAAAACAGGGGCGAAGAAGCCCTGATGGCTCTGGAACATTTTGATGATGAATACATAAAAGCCATTGGATACAAGGTAAAAGCTGCGCGCAGTGAAATTCCCAAAGCCGTACTGCTGGTGGATATGGTAGCCCACAGTCCGGAACAGCTGGAGCGGGGAAAAGAAAACCTGGCCCAGCTCCTTGGGCCTTATCCCAACACGGAAATCTTCTTTGCCAAAGACAAGGCAGAATCCACACGCTTCTGGCAGGACCGTAAGCGCTTTGGAGCCATTGCGGCCCGCACCAATGCCTTCAAGCTCAATGAGGATATTGTGCTGCCCCTGCCAAAGCTGGCCGCCTTTGCCCGCTTTGCCGAAGACTACAATGGCGAGGAAAACCGCTACAATCAGCGGGCTGCCGTGGAAGCCGTACGCATGTATCTGGACACAGCCCAGCCTGCCGATGCAGAAGACACAGACTGGGTAAAAAGCAAGGCATCCACTGCCGTAGAGCTCTGCGAAGACACCCATCTGGCCTTAAGCTCTGCCACCCATGAAGAACTGGCCGCCGAAAGCCTGCTCAAGGAGTTTCAGGAAGATATCCTTGAGCTCTTCCAGGGCTATAAAAAAATATCCGCAGAAATTGCAGAACTCATTTCTGCTGTCAGGTCAAGACAGATCATCCTTGCCACCCACATGCATGCCGGAGACGGGAATATCCATGTCAACATTCCCGTATTTTCCAATGATCTGGAGATGATGGCCAGGGCCAACAAAACCGCCGATGATGTAATGGAAAAGGCCGTGGCCCTTGGTGGCGTTGTTTCAGGGGAGCACGGCATCGGTATTACAAAGATGAAGTACTTTGATAAGGAGCAGATCCTTGCCCTGAGCCAGTACCGCAAAAAAGTGGACCCCAAAAATGTCATGAACCCCGGCAAACTGGAGGACCCTTCCGTTCCTGAAAAAGTATTTACCCCCTCCTTCAACCTTCTGGGCATTGAGGCTAAAATTCTGCAACACGGCTCCCTAAAGGAGCTTTCCGATAAAATCGCCAAATGCGTACGCTGTGGCAAATGCAAGGCAGACTGCTGCACCTTTTATCCCAAGCAGAATCTTTTCTACCATCCAAGAAACAAAAACCTCGCCGTGGCTGCCCTCATCGAGGCCATCCTCTATGATGCCCAGCGAACCCACACGGGCCGTTTCCGCGCGCTGCGGCATCTGGAAGAAATTGCAGACCACTGCACCATCTGCCACAAATGCAAAATTCCCTGTCCTGTGGACATAGACACAGGCGAGGTTTCCATACTGGAAAGGGAAATTCTGGCAGCCCTCAAATACAAAAGAAAAGCACTGCCCACCCGCATGGTACTGGCTTACCTTAAAACCAATGCCCAGCTTCCCAACATCATCTTCCGTAAGGGTGTGCTGCGTTACGGCGGAGAAGCCCAACGCTTAGGCGCTAAAATAGTTGGCCGTATCCGGGAAAAAAGCCCCTTCCATATAGGAAAAGCAAGCTTTTCTCCCCTGAATCCAGCATGGGTGAGAAATCTTAAACCCATGCAGCTGCTGGATGCACCCATGCCATCTTTACCAAAAGAGACATTGCGTGATGTGCTGCCCGCCTGCGGTCCCAATCAGGTACTGCTCATGGAACCCCAGGGAGAAGCCAGTGCCACGGTATTCTACTTCCCCGGCTGCGGTTCAGAGAGACTGCACAGTGTCATCAGCCGTGCAGGCATTTATATTCTGCTCAAGGCCGGGATCCGGGTGGTTCTGCCGCCGCCCTACCTCTGCTGCAGTTTTCCTGCCACAGTCAATGCGGAAACCCTACAGCGGGATCATCTGCATCTGCGCAATACTATTTTATTCAACCAGACAAGGGAAATGCTGGGTTATCTGACCTTTGACGCCTGTGTGGTTACCTGCGGCACCTGCAAAGAAGCCCTGGAAGAACTGGGAACGACAAATATATTTAACTGCCCCGTAAGGGATGTTTCCCGCTTTGTCATGGAAAAGGGCCTTGAGGTTCCAAAGGAAGAGAGTCTCCGGCTTTACCATGCCCCCTGCCATGATTCCATGGAAGGAAACGCCATCCGGCTTTTCCGGGAAACCAGTGGTGAAACCCTGAAAGACACCCCCCACTGCTGTTCTGAGGCAGGCACCATGGCTTTAAGCCGTACGGACATCACCAACCGCATGCGGCTGCGAAAGCATTCGACCCTGCAAAGAACACTTAAGGGGCTGGACAGCAGTGAGCCTCCCGTGCTACTTACAAACTGTCCCTCCTGTATTCAGGGCCTTGGTCGCAATATGGACCTCGGCATCATCCCCCGGCATATCACCGAAGAACTTGCCCTGCGCATCGGTGGTCTCCAGTGGGAAAAAGAACTGAAGCGGCTTCTGGCCAATACGGATGCCATAAATATCTGATACCCCCTGTATCTGAAGCTGTCATGGCGGGATGTTTTTAAAATCCATCAGAAGAGGTCCGGCTCCCGGTGGAGCCGGACCTTTACGCAAGGTGATATCCCCCCTTCCCTCTGGAGGAAAACATGTTCCGTCCTTTAATAAACAATAAACTCCTCTGGATGATCCTCTTTTTTTTCCTTTTATCAGGCTGTGATAAACTGGCTTTTCTCATAGGGGAGGCACCCTACAAATACAGCTTTTCTTACATGGGAGCAGTAGAAGACGGCAGCTATGTAAGAGCAGAAATAACCCTTGGCTTTTCCGATCAGGAAGGCGTTCTGGAATCCCACAGACAAAGGGAGAGAATGCGCTACGCCATGGATCTCATTATCCGACCCTATACCAGCAGGCAGATGGATGACAAAGGAAAGCGCATGAGAAAAATAGCCAAGCGGGTTGCCGACAACATTCTCACAACGCCGGTGAGGAGCATCACCATTACGGATTTTGAAGTAGTCTACAGGGAAGGTACCGCCCCCACACAGGAAGAACTCGACAGCCAGAGACAAAGTATTTTCCCCAGAACCTTCCACGGAGAATAAGCCCTCCAGCCGGTTCTTACACTCTATCTGATGCTCACCCAATCCCAGCCACTGTTTTCCAGGTACCATACCTGCAAGGCAGATGCACAGGCCCCAGGCTATTTGCCCGTGACGCAATCTTATTCGGGAGCTTCTTGCCCTGTTTTGTAGCAGCAGCCTCCACGGATAAAAGGGAAGGAGATCAAAAAAGCCAAATAGTTCTTGACAAGTTTTTTAGCCACGCCTAAAAGAGATTCCACAACTTAACTTTTAAAGTAACGGAATCCCATGCGACTTGCCAGCCAGTTCAGACTGATTACAGCCATCCACATCCTTCTGCCACTTCTCATCATGGGCATCACTGCCAGCCGCAACGGCCTGCTTGAGGAAAGTCTCTTTCAGGATGTACTGGGCATTGCCCTGATTTCAGCCTTTTTCATCATTTTTTTCAGCCCGGAAGCGCCGGGTATCAAATGGATGGTCAGCACTCCCCTCAGCCGTATCATGGTTTTCTGCCGCACACTTCAGGATGAAAAAAATCCGCACTTTTCTCTGCCGCCCCAAAAAGATGATGAAAACGAATTCATCACCCTCATGCGCCACATGAACTGGATGGCCCGCAAAATCCGTATCCGGGAAAATGAACTTGAAGAACGGGTACAGGAGCGCACCCTTGCACTGGAAACCGCCTATCACCAGCTTGAAGAAGCAAGGGATGCTGCGGAAGCATCCAGCCGGGCCAAAGACGGTTTCCTTGCCACCATGAGCCACGAAATCCGTACCCCCATCCATGCCATTTCCGGCATGTGCGATGTCCTTCTGCGTTCCTCCGTAACCCCGGCCCAGTCCGAACACCTGCGCATTATCCAGACGGCCAGCAAAGCCCTGCTGGACCAGATGAACGCCACCTTAGATTTTTCCCGCATCAGCGCAGGCCGCCTGCCCCTGAACGAGGCACCCTTCCGCATAGGTGAAATGGTGGAAGATGTCTGCGCCATCTTTGCTGCGGAAGCTGGAAAAAAAGAAATAGAACTCATTGCCGATATAGCAGAGAACGTTCCAGCATGCGTCAAAGGTGACGGGCCGAAAATCCGTCAGGTGCTCATCAATCTTCTGGGCAATGCCCTCAAGTTCACGGAATCGGGTGATATCTGCCTCAAAGTTCTTTTTGATCCTGCAAGCGGCCTGACCAGCTTTGAGGTAAAGGATACGGGCATGGGCATTGCTCTCAAGCATCGAAAGGAAATCTTTCTGCCCTTCACCCAGGCTGACGGCTCCATTACCCGCAGATACGGCGGCACAGGTCTGGGGCTTGCCATATGCAGGGGCATCATAAGGCTCATGGGCGGACAGATTACCCTTGACAGCAAAGAAGGCTTCGGCAGCACCTTTTCCTTCTCCCTGACCCTGCCTGCCCAGCCAATAGCCCGGACAAGGCCGCCCCTGCCGGAACGGCTCCAGCGCCTGCACTGCCTTGTGGCAGAAGATCACCCGGTAACGGCAAGGGTACTGGGGCGCTACCTGAAGGATTTCGGCTTTTCATTTCACCATGCAGAAACAGGCCAAAAGCTTCTGGATACGCTGAAAGAAAAACCCCATCCGGACCTCATTCTCCTTGATATCAGTTTAAGGGATACGGACGGCCTTGCCCTCTGCCGGGAACTGGCAAAAACGCATGGAACGCTGCCGCCGGTAATTCTCATGGGCTCCCGCCCCGATGAAGAAGGCATTGCCATGGCCAGCCCCGGATGCACGGCCTTTCTAAACAAGCCCCTGCGTCCTTCAACCCTCTTTGACACAATCATGGAAATTTTCGGTGCAGATCTCCGGCTAAGGCCATGTCCCGTTACCACAGACACAGCCAGTCTTGCAGGACTCAGTATCCTTCTGGTGGAAGATAACAGCGTGAACCGTATGATCGCCCGTGAGCTGCTTATTCCCGCAGGTGTTCATGTGCATACCGCATCAAGTGGCGATGAAGCCCTAACATTCCTTGAAAAGGAAGATGTGGACCTCATCCTCATGGATGTTCGCATGGAGGGAATGGATGGCCGGGAAACCACCAGAAAAATCCGCAGAATACCGAAGTTTAAAGAAATACCCATCATTGCCCTGACCGCTGATGCGGGCATGGAGGAAGAATCCCTGTCCAGAATGGCAGGCATGGATGCCCATCTCACCAAGCCCCTGAATGCCAAAGCCCTTTTTTCCATGCTGGCCGGGTATCAGAAAAATAACAGCAACAATGCATCTGCAATCCACCCCGCACCTTTCGGGCAGCCGCACCCTGACGGAACTCCCCTTGACAGCCATAGGGCAATCCACCGCTTTCTCGGCAACCGTCAGCTCTATGAAAAGGTGCTGGAAGAATTCTCACGCAGCCAGTCCCGGACACCGGAAGAAATAGCAGGCTGCCTTGACCGGGGAGACAGAGAAAAAGCCCGGCTGCTGGCCCACACCCTCAAAGGTACGGCAGCCAATATAGGTGCCCATGATCTGTCCATGGCTGCAAAGGAAGTGGAAACCCGAATTATTCATGATACAGGCCCCGTGCAGGAAGCCATAAATCAGCTCACCCAATCCATGGAAACGGTTCTTGAAGTGATTATAAAAAACAGTCCTGAACAGAAAAATCAGGAACCTGAATCCTGCACGGCACCATCCCAGGAGCTGCTCTCCGCCCTTGGGGAACTGGATCATCTCTTTGCAGCCAACCGCATGAACGCCAAGGCAAAGACGGCTGAGCTGGAAAATCTTCTGTCCGGATGCGGCAGGGCCAGAGATTTCAGAAAACTCATGGATGCGGCGGAACGCTATGATTTCCAGAATGCCCGAAACATTCTGCAACAGATTCAAAATGGCCTCAGCGCAGCATTTCAGGAAAACCATCAGGGAGTACAGCCATGACATCCGAACCCATGGAGCAGGCCCGTCTTCTCATCGTGGACGACACACCTGCCAACATCGATATTCTGGGCAATCTGCTCATGGACAGCTACGCCATACAGGTTGCCACCAGCGGTAATCAGGCCCTTGAACTGATCCACAGCGCACCTTTCAAACCCGATCTCATTCTCCTTGATGTAATGATGCCCGGAATGGATGGCTTCACCGTGTGCAGGGAACTTAAAAAGAATGAAGATACCCGGCACATACCCGTAATCTTTGTAACTGCAAAAACCGATGAGAGCGATGAAGCCGAAGGGCTTTCCATCGGAGCCGTGGATTATATCCGCAAGCCCATTGCCCCGGCCATCACCCGCAGACGGGTGGACAACCATGTGGCATTGAAACGCTATCAGGATCACATCATCTCCCGGCACAAAACCCGCTGTGAAACCATGGCTCTGGCCCTTCACGAGGAAAACAGAAACCGCATCCGTCAGGAAAGCTATTTTCGCCAGCTTTTCGCCCATGCTCCCCAGGCCATTTTTCTTGTGAACAATGAAGGGGAAGTCATGGAGGCCAATCCCGGTGTGGAGCGCATTCTCGGCTATGCCGCAGAAAGCCTTACGGGAAAACCCATCTCCTGCCTTGAAACGGAAAAACCCGAAGAGCACAAAGAGTTTCTTTCCCGCATCAGCACAGGAGAGACCGTCCACTGTGAAATCCGTACCCGCCACGCCAATGGCCACCCCGTTCCCGTGGCCATGGTGGGTTATCCTGTACATACATCCCCTGAAAACCGGGACATCTTCCTTGTGCTGGAAGACATATCCCGGAGAAAACGTCTGGAAGAAGACCTTCGCCATCAGGCGTCCCATGATGCCCTGACGAATCTTGCCAACCGCAGGCTTTTTGCCCGGCACCTTGACAGCCTTCTTCAGAATCAGGAGCAGAAAAACCGGAGTGCCATTCTTTTTGTGGATCTGGATCGCTTCAAGGCCGTCAACGATACGCTGGGGCATTCCGCAGGGGATCGCCTTCTCTGCGAGGTGGCCAGACGTTTCAGGGAGAATATTCGTCCATGGGATCTGGTGGCCCGCATGGGCGGTGATGAATTCGCCCTGCTCGTCACATCCGTCAGCACCTTACAGGATGTGGAGGAAATCAGCCGACGCATACTGGATACCGCTGCCAGCGCCTTTGACGTGGATGGAAAAACCGTTCACATCGGTGCCAGTGTCGGCATGGTATATCCCCTGAACAGCTACGAAACATCGGAATCCGTGATGCGGGATGCAGACCTTGCCATGTACAGGGCCAAGGCCTGCGGCAAGGGGCGTTTTGAAATTTTTCACAAGGATTTTCACCACAAAGCCGTGGATGCAATGGAAATGGAGGCGGCACTGAGGGAAGCCCTCAGCCAAAAAGCCTTTCCCGTGTGGTTTCAGCCCATAGTTGACCTTGAAACCGGTAAAACCGCAGGTTTTGAGGCCCTTGTCCGCTGGCAGCAGGCCGATGGTTCCATGGTTTCCCCCGCAGACTTCATTCCCCTTGCCGAAGAAACCGGACTGATCGTTCCCCTGGGCCAGCAGGTACTGGAAAAGGCCCTGAACACAGCCGCGGCATGGCCCTGCATGGAAAATCAACCCTACCTTGCCGTCAATGTCTCGGCACGCCAGTTTGAGGAAATAGGCTTTGCGGACATGGTGGCAGAGAGCCTTAAGGAAAGCGGCTTTGAAGCTGCAAGGCTTCACATTGAAATCACGGAAAGTCTTCTGTTTTCCCAATCAGAAACGGCAACGAACAGCCTGAACCGTCTTCGGGATATGGGCATTGGCATTGCCATTGATGACTTTGGCACAGGTTATGCCAATCTGGCCTGTCTGAGGAAATTCACCCTGAACCAGATCAAGATAGACAGAAGTTTTGTGGCAGGGCTTCCGGACAGGCCCGAATGCATGGAGATTGTCCGCAGCGTTATGGAACTTTCATCCCGTATGGGCTTTTCCGTGGTGGCCGAAGGCATTGAAACCCAAAAACAGCTGGATGTTTTGAAGGGCTTTGGCTGCCCCCTGGGGCAGGGATACCTTTTTTCAAAGCCGCAGGCTGGAGATAATTTTTTCTCTAATCCGGCAAAATCTTCTGACTGCCTCTGTACAACGGTTTTACAGGCAGAACCCACGCAGTATTCCGGCTGATTCTTTTTTTATAAACACTCAAAGCAATTGGATTTTATGACCAGCACGATCTTTAAGCCATGCGAAACTTAAATCAGGGAAATTGCATAAGCAGATTTTACGCCTGCCCGGGTCCACCCGCAAAGGATGCCCACTGTTATTAAAGGCCATAAGAGGGGGGAATGAACGGAGGGGCATACCAAAGACTCATTCCCCCGCAGGATAAGCTAATCGTGCTTTTACCTGCTGATATGGCTGTCAATTATCTTCTGAAGTTCTCCGGAAGCCTGCATTTTTAAGATTTCAGCATTGAACTTTTTCACAAAATCATCTTTGAAGGGAAATTTTCCCTTATCCGTGTCCGTGAAGCCGAGGTAACCCTGTTCGGAAGCAACAAGGGCACCTTCTACAAAATCTTTCCCCTTGTATTCACCGCTTTTTTTCAGCCTGTCCAGCTCAAAGAGCACGGAAAGGCGGTCGTTCATGTAGCAGTCAATTCGGTTTGCACCAAGCTTCAGGATATTGGGACGGCTGCCAGTGGCCTCTTCAACCCGGATTTTTCTTTCCTCCACGGCCTTCCAGAACTTGTCTCCCCCCAGCTTGAAGCCAAGGTTCAGACCAATGGTCAGGCCATAATAATCTTCGGGCCAGCGGTTTCCGGATTTGGGCAGACTGTCTTCGGTGCAGAAGACTACTACGCTTTCATCAAGAATGGGTACAGAATAGGGCTTCATCCAGGGTCTGTTTGTGGGATGGTGATAGGGGGGAAAAATGGCAAGACCCTCTCCGGTTTCAATAAAGTTCAGCCCCCTTGCCCAGGGTACCAGTTCAATACTGACGGCATAATCGGGCATCCTGGAAAAGGCTTTTTTGAGGATTTCAGTGTAGATGCCCTTTGCCTCCTTGCCCTCAAGATAGGCATAGGGAGGATAGTTGTGATCCCCATAGACAGTGACAGGGGTTTTAGCCCATGCCGCTGTGGAGATAAGAAGAAAAAATACTGTGATAAAACGGAGTGTCTGCATGGCAAGTCCTTTCATTTGGGGTGGCAGGGCAGATATGCGCCAGATAAATCCGATTTATGGACTCAGAATCTGACGCAAAAAAGAAGGAGGGTTTTCCAGTCTGCAGAAAAAAGTAAAACCATGATTTACAGAAAAAAATACGGCTACTTCCGGGATTGAATGCACCTTGAAACAAAGAAATGCTTTTTTTAAAAAATAAAATGGCGGGACTTATTGGAGGCAACTATTACTAAACATTATACAACCTGCCTTAAATTGTAAATCTAAAAAATCCATGGGACTTTACATTCTGCATTTTCAGAACATGCATCCCGGCTTGAAAATACAGAAATGACATATTGCAACCATTGCCTTTTCCTTATTGGGACTTAAGGAATTTTTTTTCCGTATACAGGATAAAGGTCTGGAGAAAAAAATCCTCAAACCAGAGCCTCTTCCCCTTTACAGCAGATGTGGTAGCAGTCCTCCATCACTGCCTAAAGGGGAAGCTTGACTCTGAACTTTAAAAATCAGACACTCTGATCCTTAAACCCTTCCCGGATCACACGATATTCCCCTGTCTGGGTATTCAAATCATAGATATTGAAATTGCTACGAACATCAAAGCCTTCATAATGTACGGCAAGGTTCAGGGATGCGGACCCCTCTTCTCCGCTGCGGATTCTGTGGAAAACATTCACAGGCCAGACCAGCATCCCTCCCCCTTTATGGATCACTTCTCCGTTTTTTTCAATTCTGTCCGGAGTCACCACAAAGGTTTCCACCTTTCCGTGGGCCACGGAATAGATATCCACGGTTCTTTCTCCATAAAACACCATGAGATTGTCCGCCTGATGAGGGTGCATGTACCAGGGCCTTTCCACATCCCCTATGGGCCCCGGAGATACGGCACCTCCCCTGTGCATAACCCTGTCCATGGAATGGATATCCGGCATGGCGGAATTGGGCAGAATATCAAAGGTGACTCCGGGAGTTTTCCTGAAGGGTTTCAGGGCAACAATCTGATACAGATCCTTTACTTCCTCAATAATATGATCCATTTTCCATCTCCGTTTTCATGTCCTGAAGGGATTGATGCTGATTGCTCCCCTGACTCAGCCACAGTCTGCTGGTCGGGTGCTTGCCAGCATCCATGGTGCCAGCAGATAAGGGGGAAACAGGTGCTGCGAAACAGTTCCCTTGAAGCATCCTCTTTTTTAAGATACATAAAATCAGTTTTCATTACAAAAAAACTTCTCACAAAAACATCTCCTGTCAAAGTACCGCTGTATTGACTGAACACAGGCATTCTCGGGAGTCTCCATGAACAAAACCCTGCCCCTGCTTCACATTAATACAGGCACCCTGGCCCTCCCTGAGCTGATGGCCTTTATTGAGCAACGATGTTCAGATCTTATGCTCATGCCCGCCGTATGCCACAAAATTCAGCTGGCCGCCGAAGAAGTGACAACGGCCCTGCCGGAAAACACACCCCTTTCCATACAGGTGCAGGAAAGGGCCGACCGCATCACCCTGACACTGACCTGCCCTCCTGTGGAAATGGACCTTTCCGCCTTCAACCTCGCCTGGCGACCGGATCTTGAAAAAGATGCCTCCGGTCTGGGTCTGGCGCTGGCCAGCCGTTGGGTGGACTTTTTCTCTTTAGAAAAAGACCAGAGCCGCCGCCTGCACCTGACCTTTTCCGTGGAAAAAGTCTTTGACCAGCCCGTTCCCCTTCCGCCTCCCCTTGCAACCCACCGCTTCTACCGCCTCATCCGGCCCACACCGGAAACCATGGCGGCCTGCGGGCAGCGGCTTTTTCACCACATCAAAGGCATCAGCCCTGATACAAAAACCTTTCATCCGGCAAGGCTTGCCGCCCTTACGGCAGAGGGCAAGCTTTTCGGTGCTCTGGCGGAAACGGAATCCGGTGAAGTGGCAGGGGCCGCCTTCTGCATTCCCGAAGAAGGACGACTCCTCCGGGGCTATGGTCCCTTTGTGTTCACGGACAAAGACAGACTCCGCATGGCTGAGGATCTGGCCTGCCACTGCCTGGAGCGGGTGGGACGCAAACCCTTTTCCGGCGTGCTGACAAGGATTTTTGACGAAGACTGCTTTCCCGAAAAATTTTACATCCCCGCAGGAGGCCATGCCCGATCCGACAAAAAGGCAGCCTGGCATTTTCCCCTTTGCGATGATGCGGGCGGCCTTCTTCATTATACAGCCGACATCGCCGCCTTCATTGACACCGCCGTCACCCGACAGGATCTTCCCAGAAAAAAAATCCTCATAGAATCTAACCTTTGTGAAGCCAAAGGCCCCGGCGTCTTTTCAAGCTCCCTCAACAGAAAAGAAAAAAAATGCCGCATGCGCCCTCTTTTGGCAGGAGAAGACATGGAAGCCAACCTTGAGGCCCATCTGTGCTGGTTTCAGGAAGAAGGAATAAATTTATGCGAAATGTATCTTGACCTTGCAAAAACAGAAGAAGCCTCCCTTCTGCCCCTTCTCTCCCAAAAAGGCTTTTCTCCCACCCTGCTTCTTCCCGGAGGCGGGAGCCTCGGGGATCTGCTCATTCTCGAAGCCCGGATGGGGCAGAAAGGAGAATGCGCATGAAAAAGCATCCTTCCATGCTGGTACCTGAATTCATACGGGAGATTGATCCCTATATCCCCTCAAGACCCGACCACTATCTCATGGCGGCCTACGGCATTCCCGTTCTCCATCGCCTCAACAACAACGAAAACCCCTTCGGCCCGCCCCCTTCGGCCATGGAAGCCATACAATCCCTCGATCCAAAGGACATGGCCATTTACCCCAGCGGCGATGCCTTTGACCTGCGCTGCCATATGGCCGAAAAACTGGGCATTTCTCCGGATCAGATCCTCTGCGGCAACGGAGCCAACGAGATCATCCAGTTTGTCATTTCCGCCTACTGCGAGGCAGGCGATAACATCATCACCGCAGACAAAACCTTTGCCGTGTATGAATGGGTAGCGGAATTTTCCGGTGTGGAAGCAAGGCTTACCCCCATGAAGGATCACGGCTTTGACCCGGAAGCCATGCTGGCCTTCATGGATGAGCGCACCAAGATTTTTTTCATCTGCAATCCCAACAACCCCACGGGCACCTTCTGGGACAAAGAAACCTTACATAAATTTCTGGAGGCCGTGGATGGCCGGGCCATGGTGGTGGTGGATGAAGCCTACTGCGAATTTGCAGAGGATGAAACTTTCCCGGATGCCCTCATCCTCCTTGACGATCATCCCAATCTTCTCATCTTCAGAACCTTTTCCAAGATGTACGGCCTTGCAGGTCTGCGCATCGGATACCTCATCGGCCAGAAAGACCCGGTCTTTGACATCTGCCGCACCCGCATTGTGTATTCCATCAACAGTGCGGCCCAAAAAGCGGCCATGGCCGCCTTTGATGACAAGGAACACATTGCAAAAACAAAACTTATGGTGAAAGAATCCAAGGACTGGCTGAAAACAAGGCTGGAAGGGATGGGGCTTTTTGTCATTGCAGGGGAAGGCAACTACCTGATTGCGGGCCTGCCCTTCAACGACCAGCTGGCCTACCGCAAACTGATCCGGAAAGGCTACATGGTGCGCACCATGACGGGCTTCCGTTACCCCAACCACATCCGCATCACCTTAAGGGAAAAACCCCTCATGGAAGGCTTTGCTGCTGCTCTGGAAGAGGTGTTGGAGGAAAGGGGCTGTCTTAAGATGATACCATCAGAACCCAGAAAAACCGAATGGAAGCCAGTGGAATAAAAACAGGCTAAATCAAGCAGGTAATCAAGCTATATTTTACCTCCGCCCGGCAGGCCGTCGGGATTGGGAGCAGGCGATACCGCCAGGCCATCGACACCAAAACAACCGCTTTCCCAGGTTCCCGTAAAAGCCCTGATAAAGCGTGAAAGCATATCGGAATGATCCATAAAAACCGTCATCCAGACACTGAAAAAACCCGTTTGCACCGCCAGCTTGACAATATACCTTTGCAGCTCCCCGTTTTCAGGACTGCGCTGCAATTCATTTTTCGCCTCTTCTGCCGCAAGCCAGGCCTCCATCCGCTGTTTCATACGATCAAGGGCTACCTGCCTGCCGTTTTCATCCGGGGTATTCAGAGCCGTTTTGTCTAAACCCGTAAGATGCAGGGTTTTATCCGCTATGGCCTGAAGCCCCCTTGAAACAGCATGGCCCGATGGAACAATGGTTCCATCGGGCAGGTAGTGAAAAGCTGAGAAAGTATTGTCCCGATCCGGCAACAGCACACTTTCCGGATCAACATCCCTGTTTTTTTTGGTCGAATTGCAGTTGACACAAGCCAGCAGAAAATTGCTCCAGCACCCGATCAGGTGGCTGTATATCGGCAAGCCCTTGGGTTGAATATGCTCAACAGCCAACTGCGTAACCACCCGTCTTTCACAAAAACTACAATACAGCCCCAGACGGGCAACCAGATGTGGTTTTGCATCTTTGTAATCCATATCATCAGCCCCTTGCGGGACATGTCCTCTTCGTATGGGACGCATGCCTCATTCTCCCAGTTTCGCTGCACGTTTCATTTCCAGAAAAGCCTGAAACGCCGGGTTATCCGCATAGGGCGCAAGGGGTTCCGCAAGCTTTACTCTGAAATCCTCAAGGGCTTCCTTCGGAGCCTTTGCGGCTTCTTCAAGGGTTTCCAGGTAGTTTCTGGCAACGCCTTTCATCTCTTCATAACGGTGGCTGACCTGAGGATTTGCGACCTGCTGGATACCTCGGGCAATCTCTTCAAGGGACAGATTCCCAAGGGCTGCGGTCGGCTGCCCATCCAGCATCAAAAGCTCTTCCCCACTCCGAAGGGACTGAATCAAAAAGGGCGAATGGGTCGTGCAGATGAACTGAATTTTGGGGAATGTCCTGCGAAGGTCTTCAATCACTCTCCGCTGCCAACGAGGATGCAAGTGCAGATCCAGCTCGTCAATAAGCACAACTCCCGGCGTTTCCCGCAGCACCCGACTGCCAAGCTGGGGGTTGAGTTTGGCAGCCTTGTGGGCAATATCTCCCACCATGGCCAGCATACACCGCTGCCCGTCACTCAGGTTTGAAAAGGGCTGGGTTCCGCCGGGAAAGCCAACCACAACCTCTCCCAGAGTTGCGTCAAAATCAAGGTTCCGGGCATCTTCAACACAGGAAACCAGCGCTTCTTTTACGGCACTGAAAACGGGAGAAATCCTGTTTTGCTGCTGGTAACTTATCCAGGACTGACGGGCGATCCAGCGGGTCAGCTGGCTGACGGACAGGCGGGGATCAACACTATTCCAGTATCCGGCAAGGCGGGACTGTTCCTCCTTGTTCGCCACTTTCATGGGATCAGACACCGTGAAAGCCTCGCGGGGTTCCTGCCACAGTCTGCCGGTTCCGTAATAGGAAATCAGCGGCAGCAGAATATCCTGCCCTTTACGGATGGCCTCGTCCGCCTCTGCGGCAAGTTCTTTGATACCGGCGGCACTGCCATAGGTGGTTCGCCCTCCCGGTGCGTTCAGGCTGCGGCTCCAGGAAAGACTCTGCTCCTGCACATGACCCTGCGCAAAAACTTCGCAGGGATAAACCCGATCCCACTGCATGGTGCAATGCCTATGGCCCTCTTCATCCATCTCCTCATGCTCAAAATGCCGGAGAAGCACTTCTCCCGGCCGGATATGGCGGGTATCAGCCCCGCGGACTCCGAGAAACCAGCTGCCCACCGCCACACTCACAGCATCCAGCACACTGGTTTTACCCGTGCCGTTCATACCGACGATCAGGTTAAATTCAGGGTGAAAAAAAAACTCTCTCACACCAAAACCCTTGAAATTTTTCACCAGCAGACTGTCAATTCTCATGGAGACCTCCAAAGCAAAGTCGAGGAATATTCCTTCTTCCAAAACAGAGACACAATTCCCCAAGACTTCAATTCTTATCGGTCTTTCCGGTAAAAGGCAATGCGCTTTTATACCTTCGGCAAGGTCCATTTTGTTCTCGTTTTTTAGCAAGGCCAGATTTGTTCCACTCGTCCCCATCCCAAAGCCTGCTTCCCCACTGGACAAGCCCCACCAAAAATCCTATGCTTTGCAGAATAAAAAAAGCAGCCTGCCACCAAACCTTACACAGCCCTTTTTCCGGAGAAACCATGCCCACCCAAATACCCGGCACAGCAACAGAATCCCCATCCCGCTCCCCCATGACGATCGGCCATCCCCTGCCCAGGGGCGATGCCAGAGCCAAAGCCTGCGGCAGAGAACCCTATGCGGCGGATCTTTTCCCAGAAAACCTGCTTCTGGCCCAAGCCCTGCGCTCGGGCCTTCCCTGCGGACGGCTTCTGGAACTGGAGCTGGAAGAAGCCCGGCAGATTCCAGGTATCGTGGCCATTCTCACGGCAAAGGACGTGCCGGGCTCCAACCGTCAGGGCATCATTCATAAGGACATGCCCGTTCTTGTGGAAGATCACATCCGCTACTGCGGCGATCCCCTGGCCCTCATCATTGCTGACAACAAAGAGGCCATCCGCAGCGCCATGGCATGTATCCGCATCCATACCGAACCCTCTCCCGGTGTCTTTGATCTGGATGAGGCCATGGCAGAAAATGCCCCTTTAGTGCACGAAGACAAACCGGGCAATATGCTGGCAAAAGCCACCATTCAAAAGGGGGAGCCGGATTTTGATGCCTGCGCCGCCGTGGTGGAAGGCTGGTTCGAAACCCCCGTGCAGGCCCATGGTTTTCTGGAAACGGAAGCCGGTACGGCCTGTCTGTTGGAAGACGGCACCCTCCGCATGGAGGTTTCCACCCAGTCACCCTTCAGGGATCGCTTTGAAATCAGCCACGCCTTAGGGATTCCCTTTATGCAGGTGCATATCCATGCCCCCTCCTTAGGCGGAGGTTTTGGCGGAAAAGACGGGGCCACCGTGCAATGCCTCCTCGGCCTTGCGGCCCTGCACTGTCCCGGCCGTTCCGTCAAAATGCTCTGGGAAAGGGAGGAAAGCTTTGTGGCAGGCTACAAGCGCCATGCCTGCCGCATGCACTACCGTCTGGGAGCGCTGGCCGATGGCAGCCTGCACAGCCTCCATGCAAGGCTCTGGTATGACACCGGCGCTTACGCCCATCTGGGACCGGAGGTCATGGAACTGGGCATGGAACACGCCGCAGGACCCTACCGCATTCCCCACACCCTCACCGAAGGCTTCTGCGTCCATACCCATACACCCACGGGCGGTGCCATGCGGGCCTTTGGGGTCTGTCAGGTAAGTTTTACCTTTGAGTCCATGATGGACATGCTGGCGGAGAAACTGGAGCAGGACCCCCTGGATCTGCGCCTTAGAAATGCCCTTCACCGGGGAGATACCAACGGCGCAGGTGTGCTGCTGGAATCCTCCACCAGCCTTGCCGCCTGCCTCGAAGGCATCCGGAACCATCCCCTTTGGCAAACCCGCAGGCAATGGCAGAAAGAAGCCCCGCCCTTTTGCATCCGGGGAACCGGCCTTGCCGCCGTCTTCAATGCCGCAGGTTACGGAGGCGGGGTGCGGGATGCGGCCATCGCCAAAATCGAGATGGACGTGAAAGGACACTTCATTGTCCACAATGCCGTAACGGACATGGGACAGGGCAACAGCAGCGCCTTTTTGCAGATTGCAGGCCACATCCTCCGCCAGAGTGCCGAGGCCCTCCGCGTGCGCCAACCCGATACCCGCAGCGCCTATCCTTCCGGTTCCTCCTCCGCAGGGCGCACCACCTACACCTTTGGAAAAGCCCTCATCAGCGCCTGCGAAGAGCTGGCAAGCCGCCTCATCAACCGGGCGGGGCTCATCCTCTTTCTTCACAATGATGAGGGTCTTGTGCTGGAACCGGGACGGGTGCGGCATGAACCCTCCGGACGCTCGGTTTCTCTGGAACAGCTCGCTTCCTTCATGAGCCTTGAGGAAAGGGTCTGCCTTGGCCAGTTCATCGCACCGGTGTGCCGGGATGTGCCGGATACGTCCAAGGGCTTTTTCATCGGCTTTCCCCATGTGATTTTTGGCTACGGTGCCCACCTTGCACGGGTGGAAGTGGATACCCTCACCGGCAGGGTACAGGTGAAGGACTATCTCGCCCTCACCGACGGCGGGGCCGTACTCAATCCATCCATGTTCGATCAGCAGGTGCAGGGCGGTGTGGCCCAGGGCATCGGCTATGCCCTGTACGAGGATTTCATCACAGAAAAAGGGGTTGTGAAGACCAAAGATTTTACCACCTATCTCATGCCGGGGAGTCTTGATCTACCGGACATCCTCTCCCTTGCCCCTCCTGTGGAGGAAGAGGAAAGCGGGCCCTTTGGCATGAAGGGCATCGGTGAGGTGGCCATGAACGGTCCCCTGCCCGCCATTGCCAACGCCCTGCGGGATGCGGGATGCAGGCGCATCCACAAAGCGCCCATCCTGGCCGAAGCCGTGCTGGGGAGTCTGGAAAACCGATGAGGGCTGCAAGCCACGGCAGCCCCCTGAATTTATGTGCGTTTATGCACGCCTACGCACTCTACACGCGCCTACACGCGCCTACACGCGGTTATGCAAGTAGAAAAAGGCACCGTGGAAAGCATTGCAACCCTGTGACACTGCCGGGCCGTATCATCAATCTCCATACATCCTGAAAGTTTCACATGGAAATCAGAAAAACCCATCCAGAAAATCTTAAGGAGGAACGACCATGAAACCCATTGCCTTCATACTTTACACCCTCACCTGTCTTGCTCTGGGAAGCCTGCTTTTTCAAAATAACAGCACTGCCGCCGGATATTGTTCCCAGAAATACTACGATGTGTATGAACTGGGAGCACCTTCCGGATACAAAGCCACTTTCGGTATATCCTTCAAGGAGGGCGTAACCAGAAAAGATGTGATCGTTGACTGGAAAAGCAATCAGAATTTTGTCGTATATATCAAATAGCAAAGTCTGGCCGCTGTCCTTTAAAAAAAGACCGGGAGCAATCCAGCCAGACCTTCCTTCCGGCAAACATAAGAGATAAAAACCATATTCCCGGAGATATTCCCATGTCAAAACCCCCTGAAAACGCTCCCATCTCCTTTTTTCTGAACGGCAGTCCCCTTTCCCTGTCCGTCGCCCCCGGCCGCAGGGTGGTGGATCTTCTCCGGGAAGACCTTCCACTCACAGGCACCAAGGAAGGCTGCGGAACCGGTGAATGCGGGGCCTGCACCCTCCTTGTGGATGGCCTTCCCATGCTCTCCTGCCTCATGCTGGCGGCCCAGCTGGAAGGCCGCAACATAGAAACCGTGGAAAGCCTTGAAAAAGATCCTGTGGGAGAAAAGCTCATCACCTCCTTTGAAGAAAAGGGAGCCGTGCAGTGTGGCTACTGCATTCCCGGTATGGAAATGACGGCTCTAGCCCTCCTGCGAAAGCATCCCGAAGCAGATCGGGAAGACATCCGCAAAGGCCTTTCGGGGAACCTCTGCCGCTGCACAGGGTATGTGAAAATCCTCGATGCCGTGGAAGATACGGCAAAAAACCTCACAGCCCCAAAGGAGATGCCATGAACCCCGTTCTCTTTCCCCGTACAAAGGAGATGCTCCTTTCCATGGTAAAGGCGTATCCCGAAGCCCGGTTCATGGCGGGCGGCACGGATCTTCTGGTGGCCCTGCGTCAGAAGCAAAAAGCCCTGCCCCCCCTCATCGGCCTTGAACGCATGGAGGGCATGGGAGATATCCTGAAAGAAGGAGAGGAGATCTCCATTGGAGCCGCCTGCACCCTAAAGGAAGTGGCAAGCCATCCCCTGACCCGCCAGCACCTGCCCCTGCTCTGTCAGGGGGCCGCATCCGTGGGCGGGCCTGCCCTCCGAAACATGGCCACCCTCGGGGGCAATCTCTGCACAGCATCTCCTGCAGGCGATACCCTGCCCGCCCTCTTCCTGCTCGACGCCCGGCTGGATCTTCTTTCGGAAACGGGTCTGCACACCCTTTCCATGGAAGCCTTTATTACAGGTCCGGGCCGTACGGCACTGTTACCCGGTGAGCTTTTGCACCGCATCCGGATTCCCATCCCCCAAAACGCCCCCATCCAGCACTTTGAAAAGGTGGGCAACCGCAACGCCATGGCCATAGCCGTGGCAAGCCTTGCCGCCCTCATCCGCATGGAACAGGGCCTTGTGGCGGAAGCCCGTCTCGCCTGGGGCAGCGTGGGGCCGAAGGTCATCCGCTCTTCCGAAGCCGAAGCCGCCCTCGTGGGAAAACCCCTTCGGGAAGAAAGCCTCAAGGAAGCGGCCTTTTATGCCGGAAAAGCGGTGCAGCCCATCAGCGATATCCGGGCCAGTGCGGACTACAGAAAAACAGTGAGCGCCAGTCTCCTGCAAAGGCTGATCCTGTACCGGGATTCTGATTGCAGAGGAGAGCAGTCATGACGGCCATGGAAATTCTCAGTGCCTGCATGGAAATCCTTAAAGATAAAGCCCCCGCCTGCCTTGTGGCCGTCATCTCCCATACAGGCTCTGTGCCCGGCGATGAAAAAGCCCTCATGCTGGTGAAAGGGGATGGGAAAACACAGGGCAGTGTGGGCGGCGGCGCACTGGAAATGGAGGCCATGGCCCAGGCCAGACAAGCAATGGAAGAAGGAAAAGCCCGGCACATGGAAGCCCGTCTCACACCGGAGATGGCCGGAATGCCCTGCGGTGGCAGTGCTTCTCTCCTCCTTCTTCCCCTGAAAAAAGGGGCAGGCCCGGAGCTTTTTCTTCTTGAAAACCTTGTGAAGGATCTGGGGGAAAGGCGTGCCACAGGTTTTCAGGTTTCTTTTTCCCATGAAAGAAAAGAAGAGGTGGAAAAGAGATCCAAAGCTTTTCCCTGCCGTATCCGCATTCTGGAAGAAACGCGCTTCTCCATGGAAGAAAACACCCCTCCCTCATCGCTAAGTTTTTTCATCCGCCTTGAACCCCAGGCCAGCCTCCTGATCTTCGGAGCTGGTCACATCGCCCAGGCCCTCTGTCCCATGGCCCTTGCCGCAGGCTTTGACCCCGGCATCTTCGATGACCGCAAAGACTACCTCGAGGGCATCTCCTTTCCTGAAAATGTTCCCGTCCACAGTATCGAAAGTTTTGAGGGCTGCATGGAGGGGCTTTCCATTACGCCTTCCACCTGGATTCTCATTGCCACCTATGGCCACAGCCATGACCACGTTGTGCTGGAACAGGCCTTAAACACCCAGGCCCGCTACATCGGCATGGTGGGCAGCCGCCGCAAGCGTGAGGCCCTTTTTACCAAGCTTCGGGAGAAAGGTTTAGGGGATGAGGCTCTGGCCAGAGTACACTGCCCCGTGGGCCTTGCCATTGGAGCCCAGACACCGGGAGAAATTGCCGTAAGCATTCTCGGGGAAATGATTGCCATTCGCAGGAAGGGAAGCCTGTGAGGAAAAATACCCGCCCCCATCCCAAAAGAGACTGTGCGGTTCTTATCCTTGCCGCAGGAAAATCCAGCCGCATGGGCCAAGACAAGGCAGGGCTTCCCTTCGGAAACCGGACTGTCGTGGAACATCTCATTGGCCTCTACAAAAAGGCAGATATCCATGCCATCACCGTGATAAGCGGAGACAATACCCCTGCCTTGCAGGTGCTGAGCCTTGAAGCCCGCATCCTGCCCAATCCCGCAGCGGAAAGGGGGATGTTTTCTTCGGTGCAAAGGGGTCTTGAAACCCTTTCTCCGGAAACGCAGGCCTTTTTTGTCCATCCCGTGGATATTCCCTTAGTGTCCTGCCCCACCCTGCTGGCGCTGATGCATGCCATGGAAACCCATCCCCACAAAAAAACCTTCATCCCCGTTTTTCAGGGAGAAAGGGGCCACCCGCCCCTGCTCCGTGCGGAACTGGTCCCCGGCCTTCTTGCCTTTTCCGGCGAAGGCGGGCTCAGAAAATTTCTTGAAACAAGCGATGCCCTTGAAATCCCCTGCCCGGATGCGGGTATTCTAAAGGATATGGATACACCGGAAGCCTACCAGAGCCTCTGCCTTCTAGAGAGACTTTCCGGCTCCCCCTGTCCACCCTCCGGCAGATCCGCCCATCCATCCCCCACTCCATGAAAGGAAAAAACATGGATCTTCAGATTCGTCTCATGCAAAAAGATGATGCCCCCGGTGTTGTGGAGCTTTACCGGGCCGTGTATGGCGACCATTACCCCGTTGCCAGTGTTTATGATGCCGAAGCGATTTTTGCAGCCCAGGAAGCCGGGGATTTTTTTCGGGTGCTGGCCATCCTTGATGGCCGGGTGGTGGGGCAGACAGCCGTTTACCGCTCCGGCCCGCCCAACAGAGATCTCTACGAAGAGGGACAGGGCATTGTCCTGAAAGAGCTTCGCAATCAGGATATTCTGGGAAAAACCATGGGCCTTGCCCACAGCAGGATCTATCCGGAAAAGGGGCTGCACAATCTCTGGGGAGAAGGGGTCTGCAACCATGTTTTTACGCATAAAGCGGGAATCCGTCTGGGCTATATCTCCACAGGCATAGAAATTGATCTCATGCCGGCAGATGCCTATGACAAGGAAAAAAGCAGTTCCGGAAGGGTTTCGGCCCTGATCGGCTTTAAAATAAAGGATAACGAACACCGCAGGGTGCATCTCCATCCCGCCTATACCGACATCCTGCCCTCTTTCTATGAAGGCCTCACTCTTTCAAGGGATTTTGTTGCGACATCTTCTCCCCTGACGGATACAAAAAGCAGGGTCACGGAAAGCATCTATGCATCCGCAGGTATTGCCCGTTTCACCTTCCTTGAGCTGGGCGGAGATTTCGGGGATATCCTGAAAAAAAAGGAAAAAGAGGCTGTGGATCAGGGCTGCACCGTGATTCAGGTCTTTTTGGATCTCAGCAGGCCGGAGGTGGTTCCAGCCTTAGAGATTCTTCGCCATCAGGCCTATTTCCTTGGCGGTGCCCTGCCCTGCTGGTACGGAGAAGACGGCATTCTCATGCAGAAACTTCTCCATGAACCCAACATTGAAGGCATAAAGCTGTATGGAGAACGGGCGGAAAATATTCTGGCTGCCCTCTTAAAGGACAGGGAGGCCACCCGCAGGAGCTGAGATTGTCCTGACTTTCATGGGGCCGCCAGCCGCCGTATGGACCAGATCCAGAACATTCCCATGGCCGGAAGCAGGGCAAAAAGGGAAAAAAGACCGGCATAGGAGACGCCTGCTCCAAGGAGGACTCCTGCCAGAAGCGGCCCCATGAAAAAGCCTCCGTCCATGGCAAAAAGCATGAGATTGCTGTTCATCCCTTTGAGATGCACAGGGGAGATGTCAAACATGAAGGCATTGAGCTGGGGCATGAGAAAGCCGATGACCATGCCGTAGAAAAGGGCAAGACCCAAAACCAGGGCAGGCACTGTGGAAAGGGAAAAAAAGCAGAGACTGAAGGCCAGAAGACAGAGAAAAGAAAGCAGCATCCAGGCCCGGTTGATGCCGTCCATAAATTTTCCGCAAAAAATACGCACCAAAAGGGTGGCCACCGTTGTCAGGGTGAAAAAAAGCCCCGGATTGGAAGCCCCCAGACGTAAAAGGTGATCCTTCATGTAAAAAAAGACCATGGTGCTTGCCGTAAAAACCAGAAAGTTCACCCAGAGAAGGGGGAGAACGCCGGGATGCTTCAGGCCTGCAACCATATCCTGAAATCCCGGCTTTTTCATGGCTTCAGCGGGCAGACTCACCCATCGTTTCTTCAGACGGGAAGAAAGTGGAAGAAGAAGCAGGAGGGCTGCGAGAAAAAGGGGGGCACCCAGTACGTAAATCCTCACCTCACTTCCCGCCCAGGGCAGAAGCCTTTCCATCAGAGGCGGCAGCAGGGCATAGGGAAGAAGGGTCATGACCGTAAACACCCCAAAACCCTGACCGCTTCTTTTTTTGGGAATCAAAAGCACCAGCACATGAATCACTGCGGAAACCAGCAGCACAAAACCCAGACCATGGCAGATTCTCACCAGAACCAGATAGCGGATATCCTGAGCAAGGGCATATCCCCCAAGGGAAAGGGCCAGAATAACCAAGCCCAACCCCATGATTCTGATGCCGTTACGGGGAGAAATAAAAGTGCTGACAAGGGGCCTCAGGGCAAAGGCCGTAAAGGGCTCCAGACTGATCAGTACCCCGCGCCACACCGCAGGCACGCCCGCATGTTCCAGATAGGCATTGAAACCGTAAAACATGGAGATGTTGCAGAAGGCGAGAAAGGCAATGAAACTTAACAGGATAAATTCAAAGGAAAAAAGGGACTGTTCTGCGGACTGTGGACCTGACATGGAACCGACCTTTCAAAAAAACAGATGATTTAAAACACCATAACTTCTTCTGAACAACTTACATTTAGTTTTTTCAATTCAAATATTTAAAAATTAACACATTGTCTGTCTGTGCTCAAAATGATTCTGAATATGGCAACAAGTTACTCTATGACAAGACGCCTTAGCAGGGCGTAAGCTGCTTCTGACGAACTTAACAGGCTCCCCAGAACTTACCTTGACTTTTGCTGCCGGGTATAGAAAAAAATAAGGGTGTGCCTGCCGCATTAAAAATGCTTTATCCCGGTATCCACCCCCGAAAGCACCTTATATGCACTGCCATGTCCCTCTTTTCCGGAGATCCTTATGACCCATGCTTTCTTTTCCGTTATTTCATTAGATGATGCCCTCAAGCTCATACACCGCTTTCCCCGGATGCAGAAAGAAAAAATTCCCCTATGCAGATGTCTTCACCGCATTGCCGCAGAAGATATCTTTTCAGAGGAAACGGTCCCCCCCTTCAGCCGCTCCACCAGAGACGGATTCGCCCTAAGGGCAAAGGACAGCTTTGGTGCTTCTGAAAGTGCTTCTCCCCTTTTTATCATCAGAGGCAGGGTCAAAATGGGAGAAGCCCCGGACTTTTGCATTGGGCCGGGAGAAGCCGCCGCCATTGCCACAGGCGCCATGCTTCCGGAAGGTACGGACTCTGTAATAATGATAGAAGACACAAGCCCCGTAGACGAAGGCCTTGTGGAAGTGCACAGATCTGTGGCACCGGGTACCCATGTAATCCGGCAGGGCGATGATGCCCGTCCGGGACAAAGGCTTCTGCCCCATGGAAAAAGGCTCCGTCCCCAGGATCTGGGATTTCTGGCGGGAGCGGGCATCACAGAGATAGTGGTGTACAGACAGCCTGTCATTGCCATTTTGTCCACAGGCGATGAAATAAGGCCTCCGGAAAGCCCCCTTAAGCCCGGAGAAATCCGGGATATCAATACCCGGACCCTGTCAGCCATGGCTGAAGAGCAGGGAGCCATTGCTCTGGAAATGCCCATTGTAGCAGATGATGAAATGGCCCTGTACAAGGCCCTCTCTGAAGCCCTGAACCGGGCGGATATGGTGCTTGTGTCAGGGGGATCTTCCGTCGGCACCCTGGACTTTGCCCCCCGTGCCATTGCCAGACTTGAGAATACGGAAATTCTGGCCCATGGTCTGGCAGTCCGTCCGGGCAAGCCAACCCTGATTGCCCGGTGCGGAGAAAAACCCCTCATGGGACTTCCCGGACATGCGGCCTCTGCTGCCGTCATTTTTCAGATTCTAATCAAACCCCTGATCCGTCATATCACCGGCGAAGAAGGAATGAGGCCGGAAGAACGGCCCTTTTCCGCCCGCATCTCCCGCAACATGGCTTCGGTCATGGGCAGGGCGGATTATATAAGGGTTGCCATTGAGGAAGGAAACGAAGGGGCTGTGGCTGTACCCGTACCCGGTGAAGCAGGCCTGATAAGAACCCTTGTGGAAGCCTCAGGCCTTGTCTGTATCCCTAAAGATACCGAAGGCCTGCTAAAGGACAGCCCCGTCACCGTTTATCCCCTTTAAGACACACACCCAAGGAGCCACCATCATGTCCCGGCGAAATATCTACCTTTCCATGATTCCTTTGGAACAGGCCAGACAGCTTACCCTTGAAACCTTTGGCCAGATTACAAAAAAACATGAGAGTCTTCATGCATCAGAGGCCACAGGCCGGGTGCTGGCGGAAGCTGTTTTTGCTGCTGTCTCCTCCCCTCCCTTTCATGTGGCAGCCATGGACGGATATGCCATCCGGGCAGAAGAAACCTTCCATGCCTCGGAACAGAGTCCCGTATTCCTTCAGGAAGAAAAAAATGCCTTTCCCGTGAATACGGGGCAGGTTCTGCAGGAAGGCTGTGATGCCGTTGTCATGATCGAAAAGGTCACACCGGAAAAAACGGGGCTGCGCATTGAAGCTCCGGTCTTCCCATGGCAGCATGTCAGAAAAATCGGAGAAGACATTGTGGCAACGGAAATGCTCTTTCCCGCCACCCACGGGATCACCCCCTACTGCATCGGTGCCCTGCTCTCGGCCGGTGTGCGGCAGGTTCCGGTGCTGGCAGAACCCGGAGTTCTCATTCTGCCCACCGGCTCAGAACTGGTTGACGCCAAACGGGATCCTGCCCTCCTTAAACCCGGAGAGGTCATTGAATCCAACAGCCATGTACTGGGAAAACTCAGCGAAGCCTGCGGAGGCCGCTGGATTACGGCTCCCCCCATAAATGATGAGATTCACCTTCTGGCAAAATTCATTCAGGATGCAGCCAGCCGGAAAGATGTGGATATCATCCTCACCGTGGGCGGATCTTCGGCGGGTTCCCATGATTTTACCCGCCTCGCCTTAGAAGAGATCGGTGAAATTCTTTTCCATGGCATCACCATGATGCCGGGTAAACCAGTGGTGCTGGGCAAAGTGGCAGGAAAACCCGTATTCGGAATTCCCGGCTACCCCGTATCCGCCATCCTTGCCTTTGAAGAGCTGGTCAAACCCCTGATCCGCAGCATTCTGGGCCGCAGGGATATACCCAGACCCAGCTGTCCTGTTTTTTTATCAAAGGCCATTCCCTCAAAACTCGGCCTTGAAGAATTTGTCCGGGTAAGACTGGCGGAAGTATACGGACGCACTATAGCTGCCCCCCTTCCCAGGGGAGCCGGATGCATCACCTCCATCACAGAGGCCGATGCCATCCTCCGTATACCCGCCCACAGCGAAGGCATGGCCGCAGGTTCCGAAGCCATGGCTGAACTGCTGCGCCCCCTGGAAGAAATCCACAACACCCTCCTTGTAACGGGCAGCCATGACAATGCCCTGGATCTGCTTGCCAATGAACTGAAACCCATGGGCATCCGCCTTTCATCCAGCCACGTGGGCAGCATGGGCGGTCTCCTTGCCATCCGCAGCAGAAGCTGCCACATGGCAGGCTCCCATCTGCTGGACCCGGAAGACGGCAGCTATAACCAGAATGCCATCCGCCGGGTACTGCCGGATATTCCCGTATGCCGCCTTCATCTTGCCGTCCGAATTCAGGGTTTTATTGTGGCAAAGGGCAACCCCCATGAAATCCTTGGTGTACAGGATCTTACAAGGACTGAAATCCGCTTCATCAACCGCCAGCCCGGCTCCGGCACCCGCATTCTGCTGGACTATGAACTGCAGAAAAACTGTATTGCTACCCACACCATCCGGGGCTATGACAATGAGGAAACCACTCACATGGCCGTTGCTGCGGCAATTCTTGGGGGCAGTGCCGATGCAGGACTCGGTATTGCCGCCGCTGCCGGAGCCTTAGGCCTTGACTTTGTGCCCCTTACCCCTGAAACCTATGAACTTATCTTTCCTGCGGAACTGGAAAAAACACCCCGGATACAGGCTGTGATAAAAATTCTTTCCTCGGAAGAATTTAAACTCTCCCTTGAAAAGCTCGGAGGCTATGACACTAAAAAAACGGGTACCATCATCCGCCCTGAAAACAGCCAAAGTTGAAACCCTTGATTTTTCTGACGGGAAAAGGCAAAAAGCAACAGAAATATCTTATTTAAAGATAAAAATGATTCCCCATCCCTGTCTGCAGGAAACAGATAAAAAAGAATGGTAATTAATCAGCACAATTTTCCTTTGGTAAATCGAATACCTTTAATCAGGTGCATAGACAACCGGACCATTTGTTCGTGACGCAATCTTATTCTTAGAGCTTCTTGCCCTGCACGGAAGCGGCAAAAACTCGCCGTCACAGGCAGGATAAGCTTTTTGATTACCATGGCAAGCTTAAGCACGCTGCCTTTGTGGCGGCTCAGACAGTTTGCCGCTTCTTTCGCACAGGCCTGCGAAGCTCTGACCCGAAACGATTGCAATGTCACTCACAAACAGCCAGCTTGTCTCTTACTGGAACCAAGACCTTGAAATTAAAGCACAATATTTCCTAGAAAAATGTGCTGAACAGTTACAAAAGAATGCAGATAAGGAATAACGGATTTCCACATTCAAAAAAACATAAGGAGCAGACATGAACCCCGGTATTTTCAGGGAATACGATATCAGAGGCATTGCAGAAAAAGATTTCAACGTGGATGATGTCAAAGACATAGGCAGAGCCATGGGAACCCACATGACCGCCCATGCCTGCAAAACCATTGCAGTGGGTCGGGACTGCCGCAGCACCTCCGATACCTATCAGCAGGCTCTGGTCGAGGGCCTTATTTCCACAGGTATAAATGTGGTGGAAATAGGTATCTGCCCCACACCCGTACTTTACTTTGCCACCCACCACCTTAAAACCGATGCGGGCATCATTGTTACAGCCAGCCATAACCCTCCTGAATACAATGGCTTTAAAACCACCATGGCCGGAGCTTCCCTTTTTGGTGAAGAATTGCAGACCATCCGAAAAATCACCACAGAAAAAGCCTTTTCCGTGGCAGATACACCGGGAGAAATTTCAGCCAAAGATCCCATCCCCGCTTATCTGGAACGAATCCGGACGGATATTCAGATCAAAAAGCCCATGAAGGTTGTTGTGGATGCGGGCAATGGCACAGGCGGAGTGGTGGCCCTACCCCTCCTTAAAGCTCTGGAATGCGAGGTCATCCCCCTTTTCTGTGATATGGACGGTTCTTTCCCCAACCATGAAGCCGACCCCACCATTGCCGAAAACCTTGCGGATCTTATCCGTACAGTAAAGGAAACGGGCGCAGATGTGGGCATCGGTTATGACGGAGATGCGGACCGTATTGGTGTGGTGGGGCCGGATGGCCGTATTTTCCATGGAGATCAGCTCATGATTCTCTTTTCAAGGGAAATCATCAAAACCAGCCCCGGTGCCACCTTCATTTCAGAAGTCAAATGTTCCCAAACCCTGTACGATGACATTGCAGCAAAAGGTGGCAAGCCCATCATGTGGCGTACCGGTCACTCTCTGATCAAACAGAAAATGAAGGAAACCGGTGCCGTTCTTGCAGGGGAAATGAGCGGACACATGTTCTTCGCAGATCGTTATTATGGCTACGATGATGCGATCTATGCCACATGCAGGCTTCTGGAAATCCTTTCCTCCACGGAAAAAAGCCTCAACGACCTTCTGGCCGATGTGCCTGAAACCTTCAACACCCCTGAAATCCGTGTGGACTGCGAAGATGAGATAAAGTTTGACATTGTCCGGGCCATCACCGCCCACTATCAAAAAACCCACAAGGTGATTGATATAGACGGTGCAAGAGTGCTCTTCGATGAAGGCTGGGGCCTTGTGCGGGCATCCAACACACAGCCTGCCCTTGTACTGCGCTTTGAAGGAAACAGCCCTGAAGCCAGAGACTCCATAAGGGAGGAGATGGAAAAACAGGTCCATGCCGTCTCCGCTGCGCTTCAGTCAAAAAGTGCATAAAGACTGACTACATCAGAAATAACAAGGTACAGGCATTGCTGCACAACATAAAAGAACACAGACAGCCTTGCCTGTTCCATCTGTTTTAGTTTTAAAAAACTATAAAAATACCTGAGAAGTCCTTGCATTTCTGGTGCGTTGCATGGTAAAAAAATTGAACTTATAATATTTCAGAAAAAGTACAGCTTTAAAAAAATTTGAGTTTCACATACATTCTGGATCATCAGACATGCTTTTTCTGAAGGTATAATGCCCGGGAAGACAACAATCCAGCACTTCAGCACAACAGACGGTATCCATGGCTTTAACTGCACACAGACTTTAAGATTTTTCTCCATGGACTTCCTTTCCATACGGCATTTGCAAATAAAACGGAACGTCCACGACGAACCGATATGAGGCCGGCAGGCAATGTCAAATATTTATATTATCTGCCACAACCGTGTTCAAAGGAGGAAGTGTTTTGGAAAAGTCTGAAGGTACCGTCAAGTGGTTCAGCGACAAAAAGGGTTATGGGTTTATCGAAAAGGACACCGGAGGAGACATTTTTGTACATCATTCTTCCATTATGATGCAGGGCTTCCGGACCCTGGCAGAGGGTGAACGTGTAGACTTTGAGATTGAACAGAATGACCGGGGGGCTGCCGCCAAAAACGTTTCCAAGGTCTGAACAATCTAAAAAATCTTCCAACAAAGAGGGAGAGGACAGCCATCCAGGCCTGTCCCCCCTCTTTTTTTGTTTATGCTCTGCACGGCCAGTTCTGAAACACCGGCCACCATTAAAACATAAGGCAAAAAAAGCCATTTTAGAACTTTTCTGGTTTTCACATGCCACCAGACTGAGCATTCAGAGTATAATTCCCCGGCTGCTGCCTTGTCAGAAAAGCCTGCTACTGTTACCATAACTTCCTTTTTCGGGGCCTGATCCTGTACTCTCCCCCGGCAACCCGAAGCCACCAACTTTTATAAAGACTTATAAGGATTTATTTTCATGGATCTTTCCAAGGCCCAGCAGGATGCTATCGTACACATGGATACCCCTGCCCTTGTCATTGCCGGAGCCGGTTCCGGCAAAACCCGCACACTCACCGCCAAAATAGCCCATCTGCTGAAAAATGGTTTTTCTCCGGATCACATACTTGCCATAACCTTTACCAATAAAGCTGCCGAAGAAATGAAAACCAGACTTGTGCAGCAGACAGGCCTTTCTTCAGACAGCTTCCCCTGGGTCCGCACCTATCATTCCGCCTGCCTGCAGATTCTCAAAAAACATGCAAACAGAGTCGGATATACATCGCCTATACAGATCCTTGCCGGATACCAGCAGCAGAAAACCCTACAGGAAATAACAGTCCGGCTGAACATAGACAAAAAAGAAACATCACGGCTTCAATATAAAATATCCATGGCCAAAAACCACGGGAATCCTGAAGAATTTATCCAGACCCTGCCAGAAATTGAAAGGGTACAGACCTTAGAAGTTTACCGGCAGTATGAGAAAACCCTTAAAACCATCAATGCCGTGGATTTTGATAATATTCTTCTCAAAGTACGGGACATGCTACGGGATGAAAAGGATATCCGGGACCATTACAGGGAACTTTTCCGGTTTATTCTTGTGGATGAGTATCAGGACTCCAACAATCTTCAGGAAGAACTTACAAGGCTTCTTCTGGGGCACGGCAACCTCTTCTGTGTCGGAGATGACTGGCAGGCTGTCTACGGATTCCGGGGCAGCAATGTGAACCACTTCCTGCGTTTTCAGAAAACCTATCCTGAGTCAAAGCTTTTCAGACTGGAAGAAAATTACAGAAGTGCCGATGAAATTGTGCAGGCTGCAGGTGCCCTGATAAAAAACAACCCCCGTCGCATGGAGAAGCGCTGCTATTCTGAAAAATTCGGCGGTAGCGTTGAACTTTATTATTTTTACAATGAAAACGAAGAAGCCAAGTGGACGGGAAGAAAAATTGCAAAACTTGTCCAGAGCGGCGTGCCCCTTGACCGTATTGCCGTCATCTACCGGACCAAATTCTGCTCCCTTGCCTTTGAAAAAATATTCCGGGCCATGAACATTCCCTACCGCATGCTGGGCTCCAAGGGCTTTTTTGAACGCATGGAAATACTAGACATCAACGCCTACCTGACAGCATCGGCCTTTTCAAAGGATGATGCCAGCTTTGAACGTATCCTCAACACGCCCAAGCGGGGAATCGGGCCTGCCATGGTCAAAAAAATGCAGCAGGTCCGCTCTTCAGGAGACAGCCTGCAGGATGCGGCCCGGCACATGCTGGGAAAACGCATGCTCAGCCCCAAGATCCACAGCGCTCTGGAAAACCTTATTGGCGTACTGGACAGCATACGGGAGATGACCCCGGACACTGCCATACGGGAAGTGCTGTCCAAAACAGGGTATCTGGATTATCTGGAACAGCTTTCCAAGGCTGACAAAGGAGATTTCACAGCCCGGCAGGAAAACATCGATGAACTGATCTACACCGCAGGCCAGAAGGAAAACCTTATTGCCTATCTGGAAGAAGCAGCCCTTGTGAGGGAAGACAAGCAGGAAGATGAAGAAAAAGGACGCGGAGTCAACCTTGCCACGGTCCATGCCAGCAAAGGCCTGGAGTTCCATTCCGTATTTGTTGTGGCCTGCGAAGAAGAGCTTTTCCCCCACTGGAAGTCCATGCAGTCGGCTACGGAGCTGGAGGAAGAAAGGCGGCTCATGTATGTGGCCATGACAAGGGCGGAACGCTGCCTTTTTCTCTCGGCTTCGGAATTCAGAAGGGGCAGACCCTCGGAAGCCAGCCGTTTTCTTGGGGAAGTGCAGGATGCCATTACCCTTTGAGTCCGGCTGAAATAAAAAACCATGGGTAGCGCCATGTCCCTTCTGACCATGCCCCGCAGCCCGAGGATGCCTTTTGGTTCTCTGGCTGAGGGTCTTGTCATGTATTTTGTGAATATTTCTTCAGTCTTTCCCATGCCAAGTATTTTCCTTACAATCAGCCTCATCCTCATGCCAATATGTTTTCGCATTAAGAAAAAATCTAATTTTTCAGCACAATTTTAAAGGTATGATTCCTATAAGACAGATGCAAAGGCACCCAGGCAATTTCCCGTGACGCAACCTTATTCGGAAACTGCTGAAATTACAGCACCTGCCCAAAATGAATAACTTCTCATTTTTTTCTGGCTTTTTTAAAAACACACACGTATATTGTCACCCATCTCGATATTATTTTTTTAGCCAACAACAACAAAACACTGTTCTCCCTGACTAACAAAGACCATCAACAAGCGCCTGAATCTAAAAACAACGAAAGGAAACCCCCATGAACAAATCTTCTTTCTTTGCAACCCGCCACCTGCCCTTTCTTTTATTACTGACCCTGAGCCTTTGTCTGCCTGCGGCATCCATGGCAGGAGGGGATGCAAGGGGGTATATTGCCGCACCGGACGGCACCACAGGGATACTGGTCTATTCCCGCCACAGAACAGGTAACGAGGTCTATCAAAAAGGAAAAAAACTCACCAGTGATGCCAACTTTGACCTCAATCTTCAGATCATCCGCCCCGTTTACTACAAAGAAATTGCCGGGATTACCACTTCCGCACAGGCTCTTTTCCCCTTTGGCAACCTTCAAATAGGCGACGATTCCGCCTCGGGGCTTTTCGATCCCACCTTCATTCTGGGCGTATGGCCTGTGAACAACCGGGAAAAACAGCTCTGGATAGCCGTAGCCCAGTGGATCAAAGCACCCTTTGGCGACTATGACGCAAACAGAAACATTAACCTCGGTGATAACCGATGGGCCTTTAAAACCGAAGCCTCCATTACAAAAGGCTTCGGACCGCTCTATTTTGATCTGGTTCCCAGTATCGAGTTTTATACGGATAACAGCAATGATCGTGGACAAAAAAGAGCCCAGGATCCTCTTTTCCTCCTTGCCTCACACGTATCCTATGATCTGACCTCCTCTTTCATGATGGCCTTGAGCCATTACTACAGAAAGGGCGGAGAAATTGAACGCGACGGCATAAAGCAGGATAATGAAATCGAGACCCATGCCATGCAGCTCACCCTTGGTTTCCGGCTGGCACCCAAACATCAGCTTCTCACCCAGTACAGACGGGATCTTGAGGTTGAAAACGGCCTTCTTACCCACCAGTTCGGCCTTCGCTACTTCTACGTTTTTTAAAAGCATTGCGTTCATGCAGGGCAAAGACCAGACACAATCCCTTGCTGCCATGCATCAATACTTGACAAAGATTTCTTTTTATCCGATAAGTTGTCCATGAATATGAATGCTTTCCATACCTTCTTTTTTTACTTTAAGAACTTTTTTGGCGGCTTTACCTGCGCCTGGGGTTCTTGTGAAGGTGGAATGGCCTAAAAAAAAGCATCCATCCCGAAACTTTCAAGGACCGCAGGCATCAAGCTGGCGGTCCTTTTTTTATTCCGGTTCCGCCAGCCTGCCGCCCCCCACCAAAAGGAGCAGACCATGCAGCTTGGCAAACAGGTTCGACTGGAACGGATTTTCGACCGTAACACAAAAAAAACCATTATTGTTCCCATGGACCACGGAGTCACCGTCGGCCCCATACCCGGAATGATAGACTTAAGAGGGGCTGTGGACAAGGTCGCAGAGGGCGGTGCCAATGCCGTTCTCATGCACAAGGGCCTTCCCCGCCGTACCCACAGGGGCCATGGCCGGGACATCGGCCTCATCCTCCACCTTTCCGCAAGCACAAGTCTTTCTCCCTTTTCCAACACCAAAACCCTTGTGGCCACAGTTGAAGACGGCCTCCGCTTAGGGGCCGATGCCGTATCCGTCCATGTCAATGTGGGAGATGAAAACGAAAGGGCCATGCTCAGAGACTTCGGTGAAGTCAGCACAAGGGCCAATGAATGGGGCATGCCCGTTCTTGCCATGGTCTATGCCAGGGGCCCCCGCATTGCCGATGAAAACCATGTGGATGTGGTCAAGCACTGTGCACGCTTAGGGGAAGAACTGGGCGCAGACGTAGTGAAGGTGGCCTATACGGGCAGCCCGGAAACCTTCCGTCAGGTGGTGGACGGATGCTGTATACCCGTGGTTATTGCCGGAGGCCCGAAAATGGAAAATGATGCCCAGATCTTGCAGATGGCCTTTGATGCCATGCAGGCAGGAGCTGCGGGCCTTTCCCTTGGAAGAAACGTATTCCAGCACGAAAACCCCACGGCCCTGCTCCGCGCCCTCCACGGCATAGTCAATGAAGGTATGGAAGCGCAAATGGCTATGGAACGCTATCTGAACTGAATCTCCCCGGCCTGCCCCTCCTGAATCAAAAAAAGGACTGGCGGGCCGCACAGGATCTTCCCCCTTCGCCATTCCTCAGGGCACCGGTGTACCCACCCGGCGTCCTGACAGGCCGCCAGCAATAAAAACCGCCCCCCTCCTGAGATCTGCAAACAATACCTCAACAAAGAAGGCATCTGATGCAGGTATTTATTGAACAATATGTCTGAATGCTGATATGAATAATCTAAATACCTTTTTCACCTGCAGCATGGCCTGCCCTCCACAATCAGCAGCGCAACAGTACAAAGGAGATTTTCCATGCCAGATTCATCTCCACCTATCCATCATGGCTGGCAGCCTGCCGCCATCCTCCTGTTTCTGATATTTTTAATTTTTCCAGCTTCCAGAAGTGTTGCAGGCCCCCTTGAACCCCCTCAGAGTCCGGAAGAAACCGTTTCCTACACCCTTCAGGATCTGTATGATCGCCTGAACACAGGCGCCGACAATCCTCCAACTCAGGGATTCACAGAGCCTGCATCCGGTCCATCTTCAGACAACTTCAAAGATATCAATACAATTATGAACAAAGCACCAGCTACGGACACCAATAATGGTGCAGCAGCGGGCAATGTGCTTCAGGGAAAAACCTTCTGGGGCCTGCTTCCCGGAGAATGGGGTACACAGACCGGCACCATGCCGGATCGCGGGACTCCGGCATGGACACCGGGCACAGAAGATCAGCCCCTTGGCCCCGGATACTACAGCGGAGGCACCATAACAGGAGATCCCAACCTGAAACCCGAAAACATAAGGGCCGGAGTGGTGATCTTCGGCATCACCGGCACCTACAGCGGCATCACATGGTCCAATACAGGCCCCGATGCCAATGGACGATGGCATGATAACGGGGATGGCACCGTGACTGACCTTCAGGGAGCAGACGGAACGGGTCAGGGACTTGTATGGCTAAAAAATGCATCCTGGGGTGGTCAGCACACCTGGGAAAACGCCCACCCACGGGCAGAAGCCTTATTCAGTGGTATTGGCGGAATGATTGACGGCTCAAAGGCCAGAGACTGGCGTCTGCCAAGCGCGGAAGAGCTTAACGCCATTTCCCAGGGAAACGATCCTGTTTCAGGCACAACACCCGGCCCCTTTACCGGGATACAATCCTCCTCCTACTGGTCCAGTGATGCAGTAAGCAATCTTACGGGAATGGAATGGGATGTTTATCTGGAATTCGGAGGGACAATCCGTGGTCATACGGAATTCTCGCACTCCGTATGGCCGGTACGAAACTCCCGGTAATCTTTTTTAAGGATACGGGCATGAAATCAAAAATCATCCTTCTCCATACTGCCATCTGCCTGCTTATAACCCTTGCATGTATGACCATACTTCCGGCAGATATTCATGCCGTGCAAAAACAGAAAATTAACACCCTGCACAGGTTTGCCTGGTCAGAAACTTCCGGCTGGATCAACTTCAGGACAGAATCCGGTACTGCAACTATATATAAAAATCATCTGGAAGGTTACATCTGGGGAGAAAATGTGGGCTGGATCCGGCTGGGTACCCATACGGGAGGCGGCTCCCACAGCTATCTCAACGACAGTGCAGCCACCTATGGCGTAAACCGTAGCGATAACAGGCTTTCAGGTTACGCCTGGGGTGAAAACATCGGCTGGATCAACTTCGGTCCCTTACAAGGTGGCGTCAGCATTGACCCTGCCACAGGAAACTTTACTGGTCTTGCATGGAGTGAAAGCATCGGATGGATAAGCCTTGCAGGCACAGCTCAGGACGGTACGGCCTACAGGGTCAAAACAGGCCAGACAGAATATACCGTAAGCACTTCCGCCGGAAAAGGCGGAAAAGCAGCCCCTTCGGAGCAGACAGTCTCCCACGGAGAATCCGCCCTTTTTAGCATTCTTGCAGATACCGGTTACACCATTGACACGGTGAATGGATGCGGGGGTACCCTGTCAGGGGCAACCTATACCACGGCAGGAATCACAGCGCCCTGCACGGTAAACGCCTTTTTTATGCCCCTTCCGGATATTCTTACAGTGGAATCAGGAACAACTTTTTTAAACAACTCTGAACAGGATGGCATCATCATTGAGGAAGGGGGGACGGTCCTTAACAACGGGATACTATCCAGCATGAACAATCAGGGGACAGTGAATGGTGGATCCGTCTCCGGCACCTCCTTCAACTCAGGCCTTCTGGCACAGTCAGAAATCATGGAAGGAAGCATTCTTCACAATGCAGGAGGTACTGTTTTCGGTGGAATCAACCGGGGCAGTCTTTTTGGAGGAAAAATTTCAGGCAATTATGAAAACAGGGGCCATTTATCCGGCACGGATGCCGACGGGCAAACCGGCCCCGACAACATCATGACCATCACACAGGGTGCCGAAGTACATGGCGGAGATATGGCAGGAGAACTCATCCTCATGGGCCTTCTCAGGGACCTGCGCTTTTCTGCGGAAACCATAATCTTCTTTCCCCACTGGTCTGAAGGCGGACCCGGCAGGCTGGCAGGGCAAATAATCTTTAAGGATTCCGAAGGGCTTGTCACAGAAATCCGGATTCCTGACCATGCCGTATTCCCTGACCCTGAAAGCATCACTGAATCCGGATTAAGGCTCAATCTTCAGAATCTGTCAGACTATGCCCAAGAAAAGGAATGGAATATCTCAGAAAGAAAAATAATGCAGGCAGAGGCTGAGGAATCCATTCCTCCCTTACCCCTAGAATACCATATAATCCTGAAAATCGGATAAAGCGTACATTCTAAGCCCAAAAAGCAAGAAAAAAGCACGGTTTAGTTGAAAAACCGTGCTTTTTTCTTGCTTTTTTTACGTGTGCGCATTATAGTTATGCGTACACTTTAAAGAAGGATTTACGCATGGCTAAACCAATAACAGGAAAAACTCACATCGGTGAACGACGTGAAAAGCGTGCGAATGGAGATATTTATATCTATGAAAGGGTTACGGCCTACGATGAAAAGGCCAAAAAGACCTATACGGTAAGCCAGAAGCTCAAGGGCAAAATCAAGCAAGGAACACAAGAAGTAGTAGTGACTCGTCCCAAAAAAAACAAAGGCGAAGGAGGTATTGCCGATGCAACCCGTCAGCATACCGGGCTAACGGACATCCTGGAATGGGTTGGCAAGGCTTCCGGAATTGATGATGATGTACGTGCTTCATTTAGTGAGGGTGATGCGGCAAAAATTCTATCTGTCGCACGCTACTGGATCGGTTCCGGTGGCAACACGCTGCCGCGCCTTGAGAGTTGGCAGGTGATGCACCCCCTTCCATATCGTGAAGCAATCTCTGAAGACGTTTATGGTAAGCTGTTTAAGGATGTAGGGCGCAATGAAGAAGGCGTTCAGTGCTATTTTTCTGCTCGGGCGGCACGCTTGGCAGAATCTCCTGTGCTGGCGTTTGATTCTACCACTGTTTCGACCTACTCTGAAAATCAATCGGAGACACGGCAGGGATTCAACAAAGATGGCGACGGACTGAATACGATCAAGCTTTTGACCTTGTATTCCGTGAAGGCTCGTGAACCCATAGCCTTCACTAAGCAGCCCGGTAATATTCCGGATGTTATCTCCATTGAAAACACTCTGACACAGCTCAAGTGTCTCAATCTGGAAAAACCTCTGATAA
>NZ_VDMB01000017.1 GCF_006175995.1 Desulfobotulus mexicanus | reverse complement strand
GGTTTCGTCTTTAAAGCGTCAAGGCCGCCTTTGCGGTATTTGGCTATCCACTGGTAAATTGCGGATCGATGGTAACCCAGAGCCCTGGCGATAACCTCTGGGCTTTCACCCGATTCGATCTGCTGGACAGCGCGTATACGGATAGCCTCACGGGTCTTATGATCGAGTTTTCTAGCGTCTTGTTTTTTCATAAGCAGCAATATACATCATGTCGAGTTGGTTTTGAACTTTTTAGTAAATCCGGAAAATTCATTTTCCAGGAAAAATATGACTCTCAAAAAATAAGGGAGCTGTTTATCAGGGCAATGGTTCTGAATGAAACCATTGCAGAGCTGCCCGTTTTCTCCGGTCTGGCATCACGACTGGAACCAGAGATCATGTACAGCTCCATTGCCGGGACCGCCGCCATCGAAGGCAACCCCATATCAGAAGCAGATGTCAGAAAAATATCAGAAGGCCATGATCTTATTGAGTATTCTGCCAAAGATCAGCAAGAGATCAAAAATCTTATTAAGGCCTATGATTATCTCTCTGAGAAAAAAATCATCTCTCAGCCTTTTCTGATCAGCGAACAGCTCATCCGGAATCTGCATAAAATCATTACCACTAATGTGCCCCATGAATACAACATACCTGGCAATTACCGAAACGGAAGGGTGGAAGTCGGCGACAAAGCCCATGGCGGCGTATACAGGCCTCCCAAATGCCTGGATGACGTCAACCTGCTGATGGCTGCCTTCACAGAATGGATGAACAGCCATGAAATACTGGAATTGCCCCCCCTCATAAGGGCACCCCTTGCACACTATTATTTATGTACCATCCATCCCTTCTGGGACGGAAACGGAAGAACAGCCCGGCTGCTGGAAGCCCTTATCTTGCAAACTGGCAAGCTGCAATACATACCCGGAGAATTATCAAACTATTATTACAGAAACATAGACAATTATTATAATGCTTTTTCAAAAACAAACAGACTCGGAAACGATGCCACTCCTTTTTTAGAATTTTTTCTGGATGCTGCCATATTTTCCATGGAAAAAATTAAGAAAATAATAATTTCTTCCATAAAAATCTTTGCATTAAAAGATCATTACACAGACCAGAGCCAGAAAAAAGAGATAAACAAAAGACATTTTGAGCTGCTGACTCTTCTTCTCGATTATCCACCTGATTTTGTCTTTTGTATAAAAGATCTCATATCAAAAATGCCCTTCAGGCTTCTCTACAGCAGTATCAGCAGCCAGACAGCCCGGAGAGACCTCGCCAAATTATCAGAAATGGGGCTTCTCCTGAATAATAACGGTGAATACTCACTGAATTTTCGCTTTTCCGGGTAAAATACCCAAAGGTCTTTTTTTGATTATTCTGCCAGCAGAAAAACACTGTTTTTTCACCCCGCCAATAGATTTCGATTGCTTGTCGATTGAATTTGACAAAGCAGCCGTAAAAGAATTTCCCACGGTATTTCCTATAACTGCCTCGAAATCACGGAGCTGAATGTGGAAAAAACAAAAAGACAGATAAACCATGGGTGATATCATCTGTTCATGGAAGGTCTGTCTGCCTGGAGGCAAGTCCCTTGTCTGGCCCGATGGCTGCCGGGATCTGATTGCCATTCTTCCGAAAAATCAGGCTCCAGAGCTTATCTGCAGCGGACTGGATACCTCTCCGAGAATTGTGATCTGCCCGGAGGAAACCCGTTTTGTGGGCATCCGGCTTGCGCCGGGCCTGACCTTCCCATGGGAAAAGGATGACCCCGGCTCAAAGTGCAGGGATCTGTCCATCTCCCCATACCCGCCATCCTGGCAGAGATTCTGTTTTGAAGCAGATCATGATGAAATTCAGAATGCGCTTTTAGAGGTGGTATCGCTGGCAAGCCCTGCCCCCCATTGGATTACAGACTACCTGACTGAACTGGGGACAGAAGGAATAAAAAGGGCCACTGCATTCAGTCAGCGGAGCATCAGGAGACATCTGGTTCGGTTCACGGGAGCATCATCCAACTACTGGAAGGGGCTGGCCCGGGTACGGAAGGCAGGGTCTGCCATCGCCACCTCGGACATAGCCCTGGCCGATATTGCCGCAGACCACGGTTTTTCAGATCAGGCCCATCTGAACAGGGAGATCAGACGCTGGTTCGGCTGCACCCCCAAAATGCTTCGTATGAACAGGGAGCTGTCCACAGCCCGGCTGACAGCTCCCGATGCATTCCCCAATCCTCAGTCAAGAATATACTGCTGAAACTCCGCTGCCGGAGGAATGGGATGGTAGCAGTAAACAAGGGCACCGGAGGGATCCAGAAGTCCGAAGCCCCTGTCTCCCCAGGGATGATCTTCCAGAGGCATGATGACAGACAGACCCGCCTGATCATGCAGCCTCTCGTACATGGCATCGGCATCCGTCACAAGGACATTCAGAAAGATACCTCCGGTAAAAGGAACCATCCCTTCCTGGGGCTTCATAAGGCAGATTTCCGGCCCGGACGGGGAAGCTCCAAGGCGAAGCACCACGTACCAGGCGCAGTCAAAGGCCGGGCGGGCATCAAAGTGTGAGATATAAAATGCCTTTGTTTCTTCAAGATTTTGCGTGACAATGGTTGTGCTGACGGATTGAATTTCCATGTCTTCCTCCAAGGGTTCCTGTTTTCCTCAATACAAAACGCTGATGGGCAGAATAGCTCAAGATATATGGCAGAATCTTGAATTTTTTGGCCAAAAAACCAGCTATTCTGACAGGAATGCCCCTATACCTTCATGGCAATGGCAGGCTTTCAGCCAAAAAAAAGCTTTTTTAGTTTCTGGCCGACGAAGAACTCTCTGTCATGAAGTAGCCGGTTCAGAAACCCTGAAACTGCCCTACAAAAACCCTTGGGCCTACACGATTTCAGTGTATACACAGCCCCGGAAAATGGCCCCTTTTTTATCCGACTACAGATCCTCCGTTTTATATTGACTATAACCTTCATAAAAATAACTCACATCAATACCTTTCATAAAAAGGGAACGGTCATCAATTTGATGCGTGAGGGCCTGTTTGAGGAGAACTTTAATTTCGATGTCTTTGACGACACTTCGTTCCATGGCAGAGAGATACTCATCTTTATCCACCAGATTCCAGTCTATCGCCTTTTTGATTTCTTTTTTGAGCATAAGGTCAAGCCAGATACGGGTGGCTCTTCCGTTCCCTTCACGAAAGGGATGGGCAATGTTCATTTCCACATATTTTTCTATGATCTGGCCAAATGTACTTTGGGGCATGGAATCTATATGTGCAAGAGATTGCACCAAATACATCACCGGCGCAAACCGGAAATTGCCCTTGGCTATATTTTTCGTTCTGATTTGCCCTGCGAAGTCATAAATATCTTCAAACAAATAAGCATGAATAAATGAAAGCCCTTCAAAGGTACCCACTTTGACTTTGGCAATGTCACCAGAGTCAAAGAGCTGCCTGGCTTTTTGTTTGCTGATTCTCTCTTCAGCTTTGGCAAGATCCACCTGATGGGTGATGTTCAGTTTATTCTCTAATATCATTATATATTCCCTTCAACCAATATGAGAGTCTCCACCAGCCCTTGAAAAAAACTGAGAGCCTGAAACCCAGCTTCCTTAACGCTCTAAAATCAGTAAGATCAAAAAAAAGTCCTCAAGAAAAAATGAACCCACCATAAACCATAGGAACATCGGGAAACAAGCTTTCCATTAAAAAAACAGCTCCGCAGGCCCACCTTTTTCAACTGGCATATTTTTATTCCCGTATATTTTCATTCCTGATAAAGATCCCTGATCTGCTATGCCTTTTCCATTGAGGAAGGGACTGCAGGCTCTGTTGACATTTATCGTAACCATAAATCATGAAGACTTTTATCATCTTCTCATCCGGGAAGCCGGATCATGAATATCAAGCAGAAAAACAAGCCGTCCCTTGAAGCCCAGCAGCAGTTGGAAGCACTGCGAACGGCCATGGTAAAAAGCCCTGAAAAAAAACGCAGGCTGGACCAGTATGCGGTTTTCTGGGAAAATGACAGGTCGGTTCTGGTGGGCGAAGATGCACCCCGGAGAGATGAAAAGCCTCAATAACCCGGCAAAGGATATTCTCCATGGAAAACATCCTGCATGAAGCTGTTTGGGAAGTGATACGATGCAGCAAACGCAAAAAGATTGAAACGGTCCTTCTGCTTGAAACCATCAGAAGAAAAGCCCCTTCATCCATAGGGGATTTCGAACTCCCAAAACGCCTTTTTGATATCCTGAAAACCCTTGAAAAAGAAAAACTGCTGCAAATTCCCAAAACTAAATCTGATTACAAAACCGGCCTTCCCCCTTATGTCACCGCATTACGGCCGGAAGAAGATGCCGTCCTAATTCAAAAAAAGACAGAACTTTACAATTTACGCCACCAGACCGCCTGGGAACCCACATACATGGCATCCTTTGCCTGTCATCTGAAAACAGAAAAAGAACTGAAACAGGCCATCAGGGTCAACGATTATCTGCTGAACCGCAAACCCGATACAAAGAAAATTCCCCACAGGGAAAGGGCCTTACAGATCTTTGAAAGTGAAAAGGCCCTGGATGGCTATACCCGCAAGGGACTTTTTGGTGGCAGAATCACCCTTGAAATTCTGGACTGCTTTTACTGCCCGGAACCCCTTCCCTTCCAAATCCCCTCGCCGGATAAGGCCCTTCTTTCAGGCAAACCACTTCTGGTTGTGGAAAACGCCAACACCTACTGGAGCTGCTGCCAGGCCAATGGGGATATGTGCATTTATGCAGCAGTGGTATATGGCAAGGGTTTCACGGTATCGGCCAATGCAGGGGAATATGCCAATGACGGGCTGGAACAGATCAGAGCAGATCTTGAAGCCATGGAAATCCTCTATTTTGGAGACCTTGATCCCACAGGCATTGCCATTCCCACCCGCATCAATGCCATGAGGAAAGAAAAGGGCCTTCTTCCACTTCGACCAGCCCTTTCCCTTTATAAGGCCCTCCTTGAAAAAAACCTACCTACGCCCTATGACAGATCCCAGACCAAGGATCACGATCCCATGGCTGCCAAGCAATGGCTGGGGGATGAACTGGCAGAAATTTATCTTGAAAAGGCAGAAAGTCTTCGCTGGCCCCAGGAGGGGCTGACCTCTGATGATATCCGCAGGGTTTCGGCTCAAAAAGAAATCTGATACTGCTCTGCTCCTCGGCCACTGTTTTTTAACCCGACAACAAACAGCCTTTCACCTCTTGTATGGACACAAACCCTTGTTTTTTTGTATGCACAAAGCAGCAATTTAAAATACTGTCTTATCATTCAAGCCATGAAATCGGGGATCCATGACAAAAAAACAGAAAAAAAACAAAAAAACCGGAACGGCTTCTTTCAAAGATTCTGCCGCTGCAAGCCCTGAAAAGCTCCTTGGTGATGCGGACGCTGCCATGACCAAGGAAAAGTACCGGGACACCCTGGCCCTTCTGAAACAGGCACGAAAATCCGGTATTAAGGAATCCGAACTGGCTCCCAGGTTTTTTAGGGCCTCCCTGCACCGGGCCAGACAGCTTTACGCCAAAGCCATGGAAACGGAAGGAGATGCCATGGCTAACATGGCTGTCGATTACCTTAAAACCATGCCTGCCCTTCAAAAAGAAGATCTCCGTCTCATGGCAGACTATCTTCCCCTTGGCACCCTCATGGCCTGCTTTAAAACTTTTGCCGAAAACAGCCCGGAACAGGAAGCGATCACCCCCATCCTCTGTATGCGCCTTTTTGCTGAATCCGGATGGAATCTGCTGGATACCCTCCCCCCCGGCTCGGCCCTACGCAATGAGGCAGAAGGCATGATGCCTGCCATTGAAAAAATGAATACCGGAGCCTGGGAAGATGCCCTTTCGCTTTTACGAAGTGTCCCCAAAGAGTCTCCCTTTGCTCCTGTGCGCATTTTCTGTACGGCCATGTGCGCCTTTCTTAAAGATGACAGCCGGGGCATCTTAAGGGCCCTTTCCGCCCTGCCCGATGACTTTCCCCTGCCCGATACTCTGGCAGCACTGCGGGCTGAGGCCGAAAATAAAGATGGCGAATACAAAGCCATGCCCCCTGCCCAGGCTGCTGTTTTCCGGCAAGCCCTGCCCAAAAAGGCCATCTCTCTTCAGCAATTGAAGGAGACGGTAAAGGATTACCGGAAATGGAAAAGTATTCCCGCCGCAGCCATGGATCTGGCCGTAAGTCTTGACCTGGACCATAAAAAAGAGCTTTTGACGGATATCTTTGAGACCATGCGTAGCTACGACCAGAATCCAAAAATTTTAACGGTCATCAAGGATGGGTTAAAGAAACATCTGCCCCATGAGACGGCTTTATTTTCTTTATTAAAAATCGGACTCTACCTGAATTGGGATATGGATGCCATTCTTCCAGATCTTATCCCATTATGTTCTAAAATTTTTACAGATTCCGAAGAAGCAAATATGGCAAGGGGCATGATCCTCATCTGGATACTCACACGATCTGCCAGTCTGGATGAAGAAGAAGTCATTTTCGATCTATACGATGCCCTCAGCGACATAGAAAATCTTTCCGTTAGTGATGAAGATTCAGACGATATGGAAATTTTTCGCATTGCCATCCTTGCCAAAGCGCTGGAGTGGGATCCTAAAAACCGGGATGCCTGGGAGATGCTCAGGGTCAGTGAAATCATCCGGAAAAGTGCTGAGATGCGCAGGCAGCTTGAACCCCTTTTTATAAAGATGCAGGAGCTTTTTCCCAAAGACCCCTTCCCCTGCCTGGAACTTGCCACCCTCTACGATCTGAAGGGCGCCCACCGAAAGGCGGAATCCGCCATGCTGGAAGCCAGAAAACGGGCTCCCCACGATCCCAAGGTAAATCTGCGCTATGCCATTTCCCTTCTGGTATCCGCCAAAAGAAGCCTTGGCAGAAAGAAGGTGGAGCTGGCCCTTGAAGATCTGAAACAGACAGAGGCACTAAAACTATCTTCCATCAATCCCCATGCAGCCCTCATCCGCCTGCGGATTCTCGAAATCCTTGAGCCGGAAAAAACCCTTGAAGACAGGCTGACCTCAGTGCTTCAGAGCTTTCCAAAGGTGATGAAGCTGAAAATCATGGCCTTTTTTTATCTGGACAGGGAGAGTGAGGGCATTGGTGCAAACAGGTCCACTACTTCAAAACAGCTCAAAAAAATCATCCTTGAAGAATTAAAGGCTCCTGAAGCCCTGCCCCAAAAGGAGATGCTCCTTTTGCTCAGTGATTTTCCCGAAGAAGAAGCCGTCCTCTACCGCAACCACAAGCGCAGCCCCATGGACTTTTTGCTTACGGAAAAAATCAATATTATTAACAGGCTTTCAGATGAAGATTTTTGTCTGGTACTGTCTTGGCAGAAGAATAAAAAAACATTGAATCTTTTTAAAAATGAAAGTGCCCTCCGCGTCAGAAAGGTGAAAACTCCCTCCAGAAGGGCTCTTTTCATAATCATACAGGAAATTCTTAAGGGCATCTCCAGCGGTGGAAGATTCAATTTCTTTTCCCTTGAGGCTCAGATGGAAAAAGTAGATGCAGAGGATAAGGAAAGGGTCCGCAAGATCGCCCGCACACTGGCAGACTTTGTACCTGAATATCTACAGAAAAGATTTAAAGCTCTTGATTTTAATGAGAATATGTTCTTCCTTAGAGATGATGACGACTATTATGACGACGATGATGACGATGATCTCTTTGACTATCCTGAGCCGATGCCTCCTTTTGGAAAAAATATGCCCAATCCCGATAACGACCCATTCTTTACAAATCCTATGGACATCTTTGGTCAGCAAATCATTCAGCATCTGCTCACCTTGACCGGCATGTACCATATGTACGGTGCAAAGGGTCGTCCCTTCAGCATCGAAGAACAAAAATCCTTTGCCAAAGCCGTTAAAGCCCTGCTGGACATCATTCTGAAGACCGGAGCTCCTACGGCCCTTATCAAAGAAATGTTTTACTCCCTTTTTGAAGACTCAGGCCACAGAAGTTTCCACAACATGAAGGCTTTGATCCAGAATCTTTCCCCTGAAGTACGGGCCGGTTTTTCTTCTGCCCATGCAAAAATACTCTTTCGATAATGGCCCAGTGCCAGGGAGTGCACCATGTTTACAAATTACCGCATACTCGGAGTCACGGAATCGGCTTCGGATCAGGAAATCCGAAAAGCTTATCTTGAAAAAATACGGGAGCATACTCCGGAAAAAGATCCTGATCGTTTCCGCATTTTCTCTGAATCCTACGACAGTATCAAGGACCAGAGAAGCCGCATACACAACCGCCTTTTCGGAAGCTATAAATTCAGGGATGGAGATATGGGGCTGGATTTCATCACAGGAGAAATCAGCCTTGAGCGCCGCAGACCCACTCTGAAAGAAATTCTTGCTGCGGAAAGGGGCAAGGGACCGGCAGGGCGTGCTGTAAGAGATTGGGGGAAAGCTAAATGAAAAAACTGCTTCTCAGCCTGTTTCAGCTCATCCGCAGGCTTTTCATCTGGATATACGGCCAAGGGAAAATATTTGCCATCTGGTCATACGGACGAATGAAAATATTTACCCTGTGGATATGGGACCAGCTTAAGATATTTGCCACATGGCTCTATGGGCGCATGAAAAATCTTATCCTCTGGATGGACAGAAAATGCTACCTACCCTTTCTTAAGTGGCTTGCACATCTACTGAATCAAAAAGTTCAGGAAAAGTCAGAAAAAGATACACCCCTGACAGACTGGAAAAAAAGCAGTCTTGAAGATTTTGAGACCTGGCTCAAAGATCTGCCGGACACCCCGCCTTCTGAAGGTGCAGGCATGGAAAGCTGCGATCTTTACACCCTTCTTTCCGAATTCTCAGGCCTGCGCCAGGAAATCCGTATGCAGAACAGGGAGCAGGTCCGGGCCATCAAAACCCTGCAGCAGTTCATGGACGACCATAATGATGCGGCAGAACTTTTCCGGTCCCGCACCGCCAGTCTGGTGGAGCTGGAAGTCCGCATCAGAGACGCTGCGGAACAAAATGCCATCCGACCCTTTCTTGATGTTCGGGATGCCCTTCTAAGGGGCCTGGAAGCGGCAAAGGCACCCCAAAGAAAAGGCTTCCGCTTTTTCAGGTCTTCCAGTTCCAATGCCATTTCAGCCATGCAGGAAGGCTACACCCTTACCCTGCAACGCCTGGATGCGGCCTTTGCCACAGCAGGCATCCGGGCCATTGAAACGGACGGGAAAGACTTTGATCCCAGATGGATGAAGGCCATCCATGTGGAAGCCAGCGAAAATATTCCTTCCGGCAAAGTCATACGCACCCTGTCCAGCGCTTATATCCGTAAAGATGCGGTGCTGCGCTATGCGGATGTCATTGTGAGTGAATAAAAAAGTATCGTACTACTTCAACCCCTAAGGATTTGTACCCATGGAAACCATTATCGGCATCGACCTTGGCACCACCAACTCCGTTGTCTCCATTATTAAAGACGGAAAACCCATCATCCTCACAGATAATGACAACGGCATTCTGCCCTCCGTTGTGGGTCTGGACCGCTCGGAAAGTCTTCTCGTGGGCATGGAAGCCAGAAACCAGATGCTTGTGGCTCCGGAAAAAACCGTGGCCTCGGTGAAACGCCTCATGGGGTCTGATAAAAAAGTCAGCATGGGCGACAAGGAATTCCGGCCCCAGGAAATCTCTGCGGCAATTCTTCGCCACCTGAAACAAAGGGCGGAAAAGGAACTCCAAAAGCCCATCCGAAAAGCCGTCATCACCGTACCCGCATATTTCACGGACAGCCAGCGTCAGGCCACCAAGGAAGCCGGAGAAATTGCAGGCCTTGAGGTGGTACGCATCATCAACGAGCCCACAGCAGCAGCGCTGGCCTATGAACAGGGAGATGGAGAAAGCCGTAAGGTGCTGGTCTTTGACCTTGGGGGCGGCACCTTTGATGTCTCCGTTGTGCACATAGAAAATGGCGTAGTGGAGGTTATGGCCAGCACAGGGGACAACTTCCTGGGTGGTGATGATTTTGACAGAAAACTCGCAGCCCATCTGGCCGAAGTGCTGAAAGAAGAGCAGGAGGCCGATGTAGAAGGGATTCCCCAGGCCACAGCCCGGCTGCTCAGGGCAGCGGAAGAAGCAAAAATCGCCCTTTCCACAGCCCCCTACACAAAAATAAGCCTTGATCATCTTATCCAGAAGGAAGATACGCCCATCCACTTCACCCATGAGCTGGCCCGGATGGACTTTGAGGATATGATACGGGAAGATATTGAACGCACCATGGAGGCGGTTAGCAGGGCTTTAAACGATGCGGGCATTCTGGCATCGGATCTGGACAAAATCCTCCTTGTGGGCGGGTCCACCCGCATTCCCATGATCTCCAGACTCCTTGAGGAAAGGCTTGGTCACCTGCCCCACTCCGAGGTGGATCCGGATCTATGCGTGGCCTTGGGCGCAGGTATTCAGGCTGGCCGGGAAATGGGCATTGAAACCAGTACCGTCCTCATTGACATCACGCCCTATACCTTTGGCACTTCAAGCCTTGGATATAGAGATGGTGAATTATATGAATACTGCTATGTGCCCCTGATCCGCCGCAACACCAAGCTCCCCGCCTCCCGCAGCGATGTTTTCACTACCGTCGTTCCTTATCAGAAGCAGATTGAAATCCTTGTTTATCAGGGCGAAAACAGTGATGCCACTGAAAACACACTGATTGGAAAATACATGTTTGAACTGACCCCCCAGGAAGAGCAGGCTCCCATCATTTTCCGCTATGATCTGGATGTGAACGGCATCCTTAAGATCAGGGCAGAGGAAAAAGCTACGGGCCACTCCCTTGAGGCGGTCATTGAAAACGCCTTTTCCCAGGATGCGCTGAGTATTGCCGGCTCCCGTGAGCGCATGGAAACCCTCTGGGGAGAAGAAGAAAGTCCTGATCAGGAAACAATGGAAGAAGAGGCCCCGGACCTGCCTTCAGACATCCAGGAAATCCTTGAAGATGCAAAGTCAAAGCTGGACCGGGCCGCCGAAGAAGACAAGGATGAGATCATCAATCTCATGGAAGACCTGCGCCAGGCCGTCAAAGAAAAACGCATGGACGATGCGGAAGACATCCGCATGGCACTGGAGGACATCCTTTTCTATATTGACTGATGCTGTCAAATATTAGTGGGGAGTAGGGGCAGGCCCCTGTGCCTGCCCTTCTTCTTCGTTAAAATCAAAACAGACCTCCAAAATATGGGATGAATCACCATGGATACCTGCCCGGCATGCAAAGCCAAAACTGCAGAAAAAACCACCTGCCACCGCTGCAAACTGGATCTCCAGCTTTTTCTGGATGTGGAGAAAGAAGCTGAAAATCATGCCATAAAAGCCCGTCAGGCCCATGAAAAAAAAGATATGGAAACCCTGTACATACACTCCAGCCGCTGGGTTTCCCTGAAAGCCAGCCCTGAAGCCTGCCGCCTCCTTGCCATTTCCGCCCTGCATATGCAAAACTACCCCAAAGCGCTCATGGCCCAAAAAATGGCTGCGAGGCTGTCCGGAAAGTATTCTGATACGCAAGAATGCAGGCAAACATAAAAAAAATTAAATGCTTCGGGCAAAGTTTCTGCCAACAAGGGCCAATAAACACAGGCCAGACTTATGAAATCAGCCCATCTACATCCCCATGGGGAGACTTTGCCGCAAAAAGGGTCAGTTTCAATTCTGCATCATCAATCAGACGATACTCCGGCTTTCTGCCCGAAAGCCGCTCGCTTTCCACTATAATAATAGGAACCCCCTCACCCCGCCTGTCCATGATAAATTCCCTCCGACTGCCTGCTGCATTCACATTAAGGGGACACCGTGCCAGCAGGGAAGAAAGCAGTTCATTGCGGGAAGACTGCCTTTCCGAAAGACTTTCTATGGTCATGGTATTGGGGATGGTTCCCGGTGAAAAAATTTCAAGGCGATCTGAAAAAAGGTGCATACGGATTCTGGAACCGTAAATGGAATAATCCCTGTGGGCCACGGCATTCACAACGGCCTCAAAGACTGCACTCATGGAAAACTGAGGAATTTCAATACGGTTGGGTGCCTTGGTGGCATACACACGCATATTCCGTTCCACAAAGTTGCAGGCTTCCCTTATCTGAACATCCAGAGGCCCCACAATATCCCTGGCATCCAGCTGGGCAGCAGCAGTCCTTTCATTTCCCCGGTAACACACCGCCTGAATAAAGGCACTGGGCATAAATTTTTCCGGTGAATCACAAACCATGAGCACACCGCTTACCGTTGCACGGATACCTCCGTCTTCATCCGGAGCGATCAGCTTCATTTTTTCCAGAAACTCCTGATCCTCCTTTGGAGAAAGAACCGTGCGGAAACGATTCCATAGTACAGGGCTTAAATCCTGAAGGTCGGTATGCGGTACCGTCTGTTCATCAAAACGAATCAATCTCGCCTGACTTCGCTGCTGAAAAAGACGGGCAAGGGCATCCGGTGGCATCTCCCGTTTGGAACTGCCAATACGTCGGAAATAACCATTGGGACTTTTATGCACAAACAGGCTTTTAGGCACATCAATGCACAAAACGGCCTTCTCTTCTCCCCCATCATCTTCAAGGAACAGCTTGCGGATCACGCAGTCCAGGGGCGGTGTGATGGCATCATTACACAGGGAACGCACCCAGTCTTCCGCAATATCCAGCTTTTCAAAGGGGATACCAAGGATTTTTCTGGTTCTGCCATCCACCCCCAGCACCATGGTTCCCTTTACCGTATTGGCCATGGCCGCCAATTCATCCGCCACGCCACTTCTGTGGGATTCTGCAATCCTGTTCCCGCTGAATTCAAGAACCTTAAGTTCAAGTGACGAATCTTCTCCAAGGGCAATACGCCTGAGAAGGTCAAGGGACTTTTCATGCATTGGCTTATTCCATTTCTGCCATCTGTAATATGGCTGAATTTTCTTTTTATACACATGGATAGCGTTTTCATGAATCCAGAGACAGGCGTTCGGCAGACTCCCAGCGCAACAGATCTTCATAATGAACCGTAGATATATCCAACAAGCGTCCCATCTCCTTTGCCGTCCAGATGTCTATCCCATATTTTTTTACTTTTTCCCTGACCTTATTTCCCACATGCAAAGCATTGGTGCAAAAAATCAGTTTTGGAAATTCTTTATGAAAACGAGCCTCATACTCGGGTCGCGCATTATAAGGTTCCAAAACCATTTTAGCATCTTCCAGACTATACATACTGGTTTTACATTGAATGAGAGCATTGCCTTTTTCTGAAAACACAACCACATCGGCACCATAATCACCGGATAAGGGGGTCAGATAACTTTGTCCTTATCCATCAGGCCATCATTTTTTAGCCTTTTTACCATTTCATCATAGCTGATCAAAGGCTCATCCATCCGGTTTTCGAATGCGGCAAGATCTGCGGCATCTTCGGCAAGGGCTTCTCTGATGGCCGAATTAACAAGGTCCGATATGGAACGGGATGTTTCAAAAGCTTTCAACTTAAGAGCTTTATGAAGTATTTCATCAAGATAAACTGTGGTTCGTCTGGTCGTTGTTTCCATAGGTGCACCTCCATTCGTTTGACAAAAATATAAGGCCATAGCATTTAAGCATCAAGACGTTTTTTGCCGTCTTTGAATAAAAACATGCGTTTTCAGATAAAAAACAGGCGGAACTGCTTTATACACCAGAAAGCATATTCTGAAACAGCCCGTCACTGTATCAGCCAAAATAACGGTGTTCACCACAAAACACGGCATCACCAGAAAGCCTTTGCCTTTTGCCTTCAAACACAGGATATTATCTCTGTAGATAGTGAATATCAGCCTGATCCACCACCTTGTACTTGCTTCTCAAGCACCTGATTCATTTAAAAAAAACCAAAGCCCACAAGGGAGCTGTTATGAAAAAACTGCCTGCTATCATTGAGGTTGACAGTGAAAAATGCGTGAACTGTCATGCCTGCGTTTATGTCTGTCCCGTATATTACTGCAATGATGCCAGCGGCGACCATGTGGCATGCATTCAGGATCTGTGCATCGGATGCGGGCAGTGCCTTACTGCCTGCACCCACGATGCCCGCCATGGAATCGATGATTTTAAGCCTTTTATGGAGGCCCTTTCCCGCAGAGAAAAGACCGTTGCCATTGTAGCCCCCGGTGTGGCCTCCAATTTTCCTGAGCAATATCTGAACCTCAACGGATGGCTTAAATCCCTCGGTGTTCAGGCCTTTTTCGATGTCAGCTTCGGGGCGGAACTCACCATACGCAGCTACCTTGAACATATTGAAGCTAAAAGCCCAAAGGCCGTCATTGCCCAGCCCTGCCCTGCCATTGTTTCCTTCATTGAAATATACCATCCGGAACTGCTGCCTTATCTCGCTCCGGCCCACAGCCCCATGCTGCATACCATAAAAATGGTGCAGGAATTCTATCCCGAATACAGAGGCGCAAAATTTGCTGTCATTTCTCCCTGTTGGGCAAAAAAACGGGAATTCCATGCAACGGGTCTTGGGGATTACAATGTTACCTTCTCCTCCATTGCGGATTATCTCCAGAAGAACAGAATTTCCCTTGCCTCCTTTCCTGCCCTGGAATACGACAATCCGCCCGCAGAGCGGGCCGTCCTCTTTTCCACACCCGGCGGCCTTCTCCGAACGGCTGAACGCTGGAAACCGGGCATTGCTTCCGCAGCCCGCAAAATAGAAGGGCCCCATGTTGTCTATCACTACCTTGAAGGCCTTGCTCCCATGATTGCTTCCGGTAAAGCTCCACTGCTCATCGACTGCCTGAACTGCGATACCGGCTGCAATGGAGGGACTGCAACTCTGGGTAAAAGCATGCATCCCGATGAGATTGAATCCCTTGTGGAGGCCCGCAGCCGAAAAATGAAGGAACAGTATAAAAAGCAGGGTTTTCGAGCGGATGACCGGACCAGAAAAAATTTGGAAACCCTTTTGAACCGCTACTGGAAAAAAGGCCTTTATGACAGAAAATATGAAGACAGGAGCAAAAGCCACTCCTTTGAATTCAACATCCCCGATGCAAAACTCAAGGATGCCTACGCCAGCATGGGCAAACACAGCACCAAAGACATGTACAACTGCAACTCCTGCGGTTACAAGTCCTGCCATGCCATGGCCGTTGCCCTTCAAAATGGCCTGAACAGACCGGAAAACTGCCATTATCATCTGAAGGCAGAGCTGGAGAAAAGGGCAAAGGAGATTGCCATAACCATGGTTAAGGACACAGGCCAGGTGGCCGGAATCATGGACCGTGCATCGGAAAACCTTTCATCTGTGGCGGGTGCAACGGAAGAGATGAGTGCCACCATCACTGAAATTGCCAGAAGTTCGGAAAAAGCCCGCGGCACTGCCCATGATGCAGAAAATCAGGTGGCATCCATTTCAAAAATGATGCAACAACTGGGCACGGCATCGCAGGAAATAGGTAAATTCACAGAAACCATTACGGATATCTCAGCCCAGATCAATCTGCTGGCCCTGAACGCCACCATAGAAGCAGCAAGGGCCGGTGAGGCAGGCAAAGGCTTTGCCGTGGTTGCAGATGAAATCAAAGGTCTTGCCAGACAGACAGCCACTGCCACAGAAGATATCAAGGAAAGGATCAGCAGCGTTCAGACATCTTCGGGCCATGCCATTAATGACATGGAAAAAATTGCAGGAATTGTCCATATCATCAATGAAACGGTTCTGGGCATCGCCTCAGCCATTGAAGAACAGGCGGCTGTAACGGGGGATGTGGCAGCCAATCTGGGGAATGTTTCTGAAGGCATAAAAGAGGCCGACGAAAAAATCAATGAAACCAAGGATCTTGCCAAAAACATGGCCAGGGAAGTGGCTGGTATGGAAGAGGATGAGCTGGAAATGCTTCTCCGATCATCATAGCTGCCCAAAGACTTGTCGGACCGGTTTTCCAATGCTGCAAGGTTTAAGAAAACGCCTGCTAAAAAAAACAAAGAAACTGCATCAACATATAAAAACCCACAAACTACAGCCAGAGATGTGCACATGGTGGGCTTCATGCAGGAAAACGGGGCCGACCTCCATGTGGTGGCCGCCTATCAGGACAGTGCGCTGGATGAACGGCACATGGCTCTTTTCCAGCGTATGCTGGGCGAAGCCCGAACCTTTGCCCTGGGAAGCCTGAAAATAGGGATCTCTTCCCTTGAAGTGGAAAAGGGGCTGACCATGCTGCCGACAGTGGTGCATCAGTTCAAAGAGATTCAGGGGCTGGATGCGGCCTTCGGCATCTTTCCCATGGGGCCTGAAAAAATGGCCGTGATTGCACGCAGCAGCGCAAGGGAGCTGGATCTGGGTGCCATGATGCGAAGACTGGGCGGCGGCGGACATCCCGGAGCAGGTTCGGCCATACTGAAGGGCTCTCTTGAAAGCGTTCATCAGCAGGTTCTGGACTGTATTCAAAGCACAAAGGTGGAGGAAACCTCCGTGCGTCACCTCATGAGTCCTGTACCGGAAAAACTCTTAGCCGGAAATACCGTCCGGCAGGCGGCGGACAGTCTTCAGAAAACCGGAAAAACAGCACTGCCTGTGGTGGATGATGAAGACAGATTTCTCGGCACCATCTCCGAAAAAACCATTGCCTCCATCCGCCAGGACCGGCAATGGGAACAGCCCGTTACCGCCATGCTGAACAGGGAGGTGCCTTCTGTCTCTCCAGAAGACAGCCTGCGCCATGCCCTGCTTCTCATGTCCCGCTCGGAAACCGGTCTTTTGCCCGTGATTCTAAAGGGAAAGCTTGCGGGAGAAATCACCAGAGCTTCCATTATTTTGAATATGTATTCATTTTAACCCTGAACAAAACAGCTTTCCATTCAATGGACGTTAAATCCAAAGGCCAGCCCCTCAAAAATGCCATGACCTCAAGGAAATAAGACTTTAATGGGCAAAGCCTTGAAAAAAATACCTGAGCATCCTATGAGATAATCCAGACGCAAGAATCATAAGCCGGAAGAAAACAGGCTGAGGAACCCGCTTGAAGGGGGGATGGAATTTCAAAAATGGCCCCATGATTTATTTTAAAAAGCTCTCTTATCAATCAAATAATGGTCCATTCTGCTGTGAAAAAAATAAAGAAAAAACTGACAAAGGTACAGAAACAGGCACAGAATGCAGCCAAAAAAGAGCGCCAGAAAAAATACCAGTGGATTTTCATCAATGGAAAGCAGGTCAGAATCAAAAGACCTGAAACCATAGACGGAATCCCTGCGGATGAATTCATAGCGAACAATGCCGATCCCCTGTGGTTGCATAGGAATGGATTCTGGGAGCTTATCAAAGAGGAAGAGCTCCTTTCCGATTCATATACTCCGGTTCGGTGTGTGGAGGAAGATGAGGATGGTATTCCATTTTAATTGAAAACAAACATTTATGCACAAATCAGACTAGAAAAACGGGGCCTATAGGAATGACAGTATCTGGAATTTATGAATCTCTTGTCACGCGCCTAATTCAAAAACGATTAGCAGAGCTTGAAGGCTCCTATTTCATCGAAAAACAGAAACTTGACCCTGCTGAGGCGGCAGAATACTTATCTCGTTTTTTATCCCGTGTACTGGTGATTGCTTTTGATTATTTGCCCAGCAATGAAGATAAAGTATTAACACAAATTGATCTTTCTAATGCACTGGTCAAATGGCTTTCTGAGTATTTGAATAATACTGAAATTTCAGAAAATATTCTGACATCACAAGGAGAAATACTCACAGCTCTTTTTGATACGTCTAATCCAATTGCAGCAAATTTAAAATCCCATGTATTAAAAATTACTCCAAAAACGGGACTTACTCAAAGTGAACTTTTTACGGGAAGCAATATAGGAATTTCTCTTGAATCTGAGTTAAAGCGTGAAATTCTATCTTCTGATGAAATCTGCTGGCTGGTTTCATTTATCAAGTGGACTGGCATTAGAATTTTTTCCGATACTCTTAAAGAAGCTGTTTCAAACGGAACAAAAATAAGAATCATTACAACCTCATATATGGGGGCAACGGATCAAAAAGCCGTAGACTTTCTTGCCAGCCTACCTAATACAGAAGTTCGTCTCAGTTACAACACGGATCGTGAACGCCTTCATGCCAAAGCCTACCTTTTTCATAGAAAAAGCGGTTTTGATACAGGCTATATTGGTTCATCCAATCTTTCTCGTTCCGCATTAACAAACGGCCTAGAGTGGAATCTCAAAGTAACAACCTCGATTCCCTGTTGATTTGTATACCTACAACGCTTAATGCCGTGCTGATATTTTGCGTAAGAACCTGAAACACCAAGGATTACCCTTGATTTTTGTTGAAAATTAATTTTTTAAAAGTTTAAAAAAGCTGGTTTTTTGACCCTTTGCAGGTATAATAACATATTACCACAAGGGGGGAAGCATGACTTGCATCGTGAAGCAAAAAGTTGGAAACCATACTTATCTTTATGAGTCAAAATCCTATCGAAATAGTGAGGGAAAATCCAGAAATAAACGCTGCCTCATCGGAAATACAGAATGCCTGCCTGTGGGCAGCATGTCTTCTCAGCGGATAAGTGAACTTATGGGAGTGATCTCAGCGGATCAGCAGAATCAATTTTATCAGTTATGGTGCAAATTGCGGTCAGAAAAAGAGTATCTGGCCCTGGATATTACTTCCATCTCATCATACTCAAACCTTATTGATGATGTGGAGTGGGGCTATAATCGCGATCATGAGTCATTACCTCAGGTGAACCTCTGCCTGCTGATGGGTGAAAATTCACACCTTCCCATTTACCAGGAATTCTATAGCGGCAGCCTGAAGGATGTGAGTACTCTGAAGACAACTCTTTCCAAGTTGGCGATTTTTACCCAGAACCGCCCCCTGCGCTTAGTAATGGACAAAGGCTTTTACAGTATACAGAATGTAAACAGTATGCTGGAACAAGCCGATTTGCGTTGGCTGATAGCAGTCCCTTTTACTACCGGAATTGCTAAAAAAAGTGTGGATAGCGAACGCAAAGACATTGACCGGGTCACAAACACAATTGTCATAGGTTCAGATTCCATAAGGGCAGTGACCAAAGAGCAGGCATGGAATCCGGAGCATCGGATTTATGTCCATGTTTATTATAATGCCCTGAAAGGAGCCAAAATCCGGGAAGATCTTTATTCTTATACTGCAAGACTCAGGGATTTTGCAAAGGAGAATCCGGTAATGGCTTCCGGGGATGCTCAATACAGAAAATATCTGATTATCCGCCGTTCCACAAAACAGAGCAGTGGTTACACAGTCTCCATAAGAGAGGATGCTGTCGAAAAAGCCCTCGGCTATGCTGGCTGGATGGTGCTCATCAGTAACGATGTCTCAGAAGCGACAGAAGCCCTCAGGATTTACCGGGATAAGGATGTCGTTGAAAAAGGCTTTGACCGAATGAAAAACAACCTTGATCTTGGCAGACTAAGGGTTCACAGCAATCACAATGCCAGGAATAAAACCTTCGTAGGTTTCCTGGCACTCATATTGTTGTCAAAGATCCACTACACGATGCTTCAGGAAAAACTGTATTGCAAAATGACAATGAAGGAATTGCTTCTGACTTTATCCAAGTTGCGCAGACAGGAAATCAAGGGAACCAAAATCCTTTTTCCATTAACCAGACTTCAAATGACTATCTTTAAAGCCTTTGGAGTTAAAGAACCTGCGTAGGTATAAAAAAGAGCGGGATTTCAGGTACGAAGAGCCGATGCTGAAGGCGTAAGCCTGTGAAGAAGTCGATTGATGGAATCATGCGCAGGAGCATTTTTTTGCTCCTGTAAAACTCTCTCAACCTCTGTGCAGGTAAAAATTTTGGGACTTGCTGTCAAAAAAGCCATGTAATCATATTCAGAAAATTTTGGTGGATTCATAATCTTTAAACCTTAAATGGAACCGGTAAAAACATCAACTGCGTAACTCCTAGAATATATGGTTTATTTAAAGCTGGATTTTTTCTTTTTTTTTACATGGAACAATAACTTGTAAATTCTTACATTTAAGATGTGAGCATGTATTCATAAAATAGATTCTGACAGGTAGCGAGCGCCAAAATATCTGGACAAAGAAAGGTCGGGCATCTTAGGAATGCATAGATTGACGGGGCCTTATGGAAGGTCCTGAATCTGGTAAACGCAACACAAGGGCCGGGATTTTTAGTTTCGGTCGGAGATGCAAGGCGAAGGAGGCCGGTATGACTCTTATTGATCCGGAACTGCACATTGGTTCCGGCAGAATGCGGGACTGCTACATTCACCCGGACCGGCCGGATCGTATTATCAAAATTCAGCGGGCCGATTGTCCGGAGCATCTTGATCCAAAAAGGGCCGAGTGGAATCACTGGCAGGACATCCGTGACCGGCATGGGGAGCTTCCCATGATTTCTGCCTGTTGTGGCATGGTGGAAACCTCCCTTGGCCAGGGGCTTGTCATGGCCTGTATCCGGGATGCGGATGGTTCTCTTTCTTCCCCCCTTTCCAGCGTATTTGAGGAGCCGGAAGCATGGGATCTTAGTGAAGTGAGACTGAAGGTGGAATTGTTCCTTGCCTTCATCGTCTGGAGGAATATCCGTCTTTTTGATTTGAATCCCGGGAATATTCTTCTCCGGAAAGATGAACAGCAGACTGTCCGGCCCGTGGCCATTGATCTTAAAGGTCCCTTTGACAACCATGAAACACTGCCCATATCTTCATGGTTTCCCTGGTTTTCAAGGAGAAAACTCATACGAAGGAGCAAACGACTTCTGGATCTCATTGACGAGAAGGCATTCAAAAAGGCAGCTTGAAAAAATAAAAAGGTTTCAAAAACGGATCTTTCAGCGGCTTCAACGGGCATTGTCAGACCTGCGACTGAAAGATCCGTTTTTTTTAAAGGGACCGCGCCTGCTGTACCAGAGCAGCAGCAATTCCCCACATGATGACACATACCCCCGCATCCAGCATACGCCATGCAGCGGCTTTTTTGAAAAAAGGGGCAAGCCGCCGGGCTCCAAAGGCCAGAGAGATGAACCAGACCGTGGAGGCCGTTACCGCCCCCAGCCAGAATCCCAGCCTTTCCGTCCCCATGTAAGGAGCAGACAGCCCACCCATCAGTACAATGGTATCCAGATAGGTATGGGGGTTGAGGAAAGTCACGCCAAGGGTGGCGAGGATCAAAGAAGATGCAGTAATACTCCCGCTGTTCCCGGTTTCCAGCGTGCCGCCTCCTTTGATGGAAGAGCAGAAGGCCCTGAATCCATAGAGCATGAGAAAGGCAGCCCCACCCCATGTGGCCCAGCGGACAAAGTCTGGCTTAGAGACAAGGAGACTCCCCAGCCCTGCGACACCGATGCCGATGAGAAGGCTGTCGCAGACAATGCAGGTCAGGGCAATGAGAAGGGGCCGATTGTTTCTGATGCCATTACTTAGCACAAAGGCATTTTGTGCACCAATGGCAATAATCAGTCCAAGGCATACGGAAAATCCGTAAAAAGCAGGTGTCAGCATGGTTCTTTCCTTTCAGGTTCTCTATTCTGCCGGGCCGAAAGAAGGTTCTCACCCTGTCTGTCCGGAACGGATATTTTCAAAGGCATGGGGGCTGTGGCGGCCCTTTTCCCCATTCTTAACCCCAAAGGTATTAAAAGGAAAATTCATTATTTTGATGATCTATAAGAATATGTTATGAATGAAGCCAGAGAAGTTCAGAAGATGATGGGGCAGCAAAAAGGGAGTGGCGGATATGCTGGATTATAAATTGCTGGAAGCACTGGCATCCGTGGTGGAAGAGGGCGGGTTTGAACGGGCGGCGCAGGTGCTGCACATCACCCAGTCTGCGGTGTCCCAGCGGGTTAAACTGCTTGAAAGTCAGACGGGTCAGGTATTGCTGGTACGGAGCAGTCCGCCCAGGGCAACGGAGCCGGGTGTACGGCTTCTGAAACATTACCGGCAGGTGGCCTCTCTGGAGGCGGATCTGGAAGATGCCCTGCTGCCTGAAGGGCCGGGTGCCTACCGAAGCCTTAAGGTAGGCCTGAACGCAGACAGTCTCATCACATGGTTTCCTGAGGCGATGCAGGAATTTCTGCTTTCCCGGAATATTTTGCTGGATCTCAGGACAGATGATCAGGATGTGACCCATCGTTTGCTTCAGGATGGGGAGGTCATGGGATGCATTACAAGCAGGGACAGGGCCGTTCAGGGTTGCCGCATCCACCCCCTTGGCAGTATGCGCTACCGGATGCTGGCCTCACCGGCCTACATGAACCGCTGGCTGCCGTCGGGGTTGGAAGGTCTGCGGGATCTTCAAGCACCAGTGCTGATTTTTAACCGTAAAGACCGCCTGCAGGATCGTTTTTTTAATCAGGTAAAGGGTTTATCCCTTAATCCTCCGGTACATTATATTCCTTCCGCCACAAGCTTTCTGAACTTTATCCTTTTGGGCCTTGGCTGTGGCATGGTGCCGGATCTCCAGAGCCGAAGTTTTCTCAATTCCGGCTCCCTTGTGGAGCTGGTTCCGGATATGCCCATGGACATTCCCCTTTTCTGGCACTGCTGGGACATCGGTTCCTCCCTTCTTAAAGACTTTACGGATGTTCTGGTTCGGGAAGCAGGAAAAAGACTTTTTTGAATCACAATCTTGCAGTGCCTTTACAGGGGAAGTAAGCTGGATGTTCAGTTTTAGCGCTTGCAAATTTTTTCTGTATAATTTTTTCAAACCCGAAACCCTTCACGGAGAAAAAATATGAAAACACGGATTACGGAAAAACTGGGTATACGCCATCCCATTGTTCAGGGTGGCATGCAGTGGGTGGGAACGGCAGACCTTGCAGCGGCGGTATCCAATGCCGGTGGCCTTGGTCTTTTGACGGCATTGATTTATCCCGACCCTGAGGCCCTTGGCCATGAGATCGACAGGCTTTTTTCCCTCACGGATCAGCCCGTCGGTGTGAATCTCACCCTTCTGCCCACCCTCAAGCCTGTACCCTATATGGATTATGCCCGCATTATTGTGGAAAAGGGTGTGAAAATTGTGGAAACCGCGGGCAGAAGCCCGGAGGAGTTTCTGCCTCTGTTTAAAGAGGCGGGAATCACGGTGATTCATAAATGCACTTCCGTGCGCCATGCCCTGAAGGCGCAGAAAATTGGCTGCGACATTGTCAGTGTGGATGGGTTTGAGTGCGCAGGACATCCCGGAGAAGACGATATTCCGGGCCTGATCCTCCTGCCTCTGGCCGCAGACAGCCTTGATATTCCAATTCTTGCCTCCGGTGGATTTGCCGATGGCAGGGGACTGGTTGCAGCACTGGCACTGGGGGCGGACGGGATCAATATGGGCACTCGTTTTGTGGCAACAAAGGAAGCGCCTGTGCATGCCAATATTAAACAGGCCCTTGTGGATGCCGATGAACGGCAGACCGCACTGATTTTCAGAACCCTGCATAATACGGCAAGGATTTATAAAAACACCCTGGCCGATGAGATTGTGGCGCTGGAAAAGCGGGGTGGTGTAACCATAGAGGAGCTGGCCCCCCTTGTTGCGGGAAAAAGGGGAGAACAGGCCATGAAGAACGGGGATGTTAACGGCGGTGTCTGGGGGGCAAGTCCTGTGGCGGGGCTGATCCGTGATGTGCCTTCTGTGGAGGAGTTGATCCGTCGTATTGTGGAGGATGCTGAAAGGATCATCAAAGAACGCCTTGCCTCCTTTCTTTCCTGAAATTGCAGTTTAACGGTCTTACAGAGGCTCAGGAGCTTTCCCATGGATTCAGCCATTCCCTTTGACAACAGCTATGCCCGTCTGCCTTCCCGTTTTTATGTTTTTCAGCATCCGGTTCCGGTGAAAAAGCCTGTGCTTATGAAAATAAACCGGGGGCTTCTGGAGAATCTGGGGCTTCACTGGGAGATCTTTTCTCCTGAAGTCTGGGGAGAAATTCTTTCGGGCAACCGGGTACCTGAAGGTGCTGAGCCTCTGGCCATGGCCTATGCAGGGCATCAGTTTGGTCATTTTGTGCCTCAGCTTGGGGATGGCCGGGCCATTCTGCTGGGAGAGATTGTGGACAAAGGCGGGTTGCGCCGGGATATTCAGCTGAAGGGTTCCGGCCCAACCCCCTTTTCACGTAATGGAGACGGCAGGGCGCCTCTGGGGCCTGTGCTGCGGGAGTATATCCTTGGGGAGGCCATGCATGCCCTTGGTATCCCTGCCACCCGGTCTCTGGCCGTGGTGCTGACTGGAGAAGAGGTGCTTCGGGAAAAAAAATTTCCCGGTGCTGTGCTTACCCGTGTGGCCTTGAGCCACATCCGTGTGGGAACCTTTGAATTTTTTGCGGCAAAAAAAGACAGGGAAGCCCTTCATATTCTGGCGGATTATGTGATGAAACGGCATTTCCCGGAGATGACAATGGAAGGAGATGGGCCTGTTGGTCTGCTTCGGGCTGTGATGGAGCGGCAGGCCAGCCTTGTGGCATCATGGATGCAGGTGGGTTTTATCCATGGTGTGATGAACACGGACAATTGTGCCCTTTCCGGAGAAACCATTGATTTTGGCCCCTGCGCCTTTATGGATGCCTATGATCCTATGAAGGTTTTCAGTTCCATTGATCAGGCAGGAAGATACGCCTATGCAAGGCAGCCGCAGATTGTCCACTGGAATCTGCTGCGTTTTGCGGAAAGTCTTCTGCCGCTTTTTTCTGATGAAGAACTGGAGCAGGCCAATGCTGTTCTCGGGGCCTTTCCCGATGTCTTCCAGCGCCACTGGCTTTTTGCTATGGGTCAGAAGCTCGGATTTTTTAAGGCAAGGGAAGGGGATGAAAAGCTGATTCAGTCTTTATTAAAGCTTATGCATACTCAGGGAGCTGATTTCACTTTAAGTTTCCGTAAGCTCTGCGATATTGCAGAAGACCCTGCAAGGGTATCCGGGTTCACGGCCCTTTTCAGGGAACCTGAGGCCTGCGGTCCATGGCTGGGGGACTGGCTGAATCGCCTGGATGCCGAAGACGGCGATGGCGTTCAGCGTGCCGCAGCCATGCGGAAGGTGAATCCTCTTTTCATTCCCCGTAACCACAGGGTGGAGGAAGTTATCCGGGCCGCAGAGGACAGGGGTGACTTCAAGCCCTTTGAAACCCTGCTCTATGTGCTGTCCCGGCCCTTTGATCCTCAGCCGGGTTTTGAAAATTATGCTGATCCACCGCAGCCCCATGAGCTTGTGCATCGGACTTTTTGCGGAACCTGAGGTGATGTGGGCGAATCATCTGCCCCTATGGATGGTTTTTACGACCCCTGTTTTGTAGGGGCACCCTTTACGGGTGCCCGCCACAATCGTAAAATATAGCCATTTAATTTCAATAATTTGTAACTGTTCAGCACGCTTTTTCATATCATACCTGCAAGACAGATGCACAGGCTCCAGGCTATTTGCCCGTGACGCAATCCGGCACTCAAGCTGAAAAGCTCAAGCCCTTTACGGGAGCAAAAGTGTTTAGGGATCTTGAGTGCCGGATTCGGGAGCTTCTTGCCGAAACGATTGCAATGTCACTTTCAAATAGACTCGGAGCCTTGCAACAGTACGAAGCTGCTGCAATGACAGCATTGGCAGTTCGAAATAAATTGTGCTGAATAATTACGAATCAAATCAAATGATTGAGAAAGGAGAACCATCATGACGGAATCTTCCTGGAATCCCGGCACTCTTCTGCGCCTTTCGGGCTCCTACTGGCAGGTCTGCACCCTGCATACGGGGGTGAAGCTGGAAATTTTTACCCTTCTTTCCAAAGGCCCTGCAAGTGCCAGAGATCTCTGCCATGCCATGAAGGGGGATCTCAGGGGAGTTGTGGCCCTGCTGGATGCCCTTTCTGCCATGGAGCTTCTTGAAAAAAAAGACAGCCTTTATGCCAACACCCCGGCTGCGGAGGCCTTTCTGGTGAAGGATGCCCCCGCCTATGTGGGTTACATGATTCTGCACCACCACTTTCTCATGGATTCCTGGAACCGCATGTCCGAGTCGGTTCTTTCGGGAAAACCCGTTGACAGCAGCCTTGACGGTGTTACGGAAGAAGCAGAGCGGGAAAGTTTTCTCATGGGGATGTTCAACATCGCTTCTGCCACCGCACCGGGCGTTGCAAAGGCCCTTGATCTTTCCGGATGCCGCCGTCTTCTGGATTTTGGCGGAGGGCCGGGAACCTTTGCCATTCATTTCTGTATGGAAAACAAGGATCTGACGGCAGATGTCTATGATCTGCCCACCACAAGACCCTTTGCGGAAAAAATCATTGCCCGCTATGGCCTTGAAGGGCGCATGGCTTTTAAAGATTTCAATTTTCACACGGACAGTGTGGCAGAACCGGAAGCTTTTGATGCTGTATGGATTTCCCACATTCTCCATGGGGAGAATCCGGAAGATGCCCAAAGGCTTGTTGTAAAGGCCATGTCAGCTTTAAAACCCGGAGGCCGCATTTTCATCCATGATTTCATCCTTGAAGATCTGCGCACAGCCCCGCTCTTTGCAGCTCTCTTCAGCATCAATATGTTAGTGGCAACGGATGGCGGACAATCCTATTCCGAGTCAGAAATCCGGGAGATGCTTGAAAACGCAGGGGCTTCTGAGATCCGTCGCCTGCCTTATAAAGGCCCCACAGAATCAGGTATTCTCATGGGCATAAAATGATCCGTTGCCCCCTTTTGAGGCATGGATTTTCTGGAAGACCCGACTCTTATAAAACCTGCCCTCTAATGGGTATAATGAAGGAAAAATATGGATAAATTTATGCAGGCAGCCTTCGATGAGGCTAAAAAAGGTCTGGAAGAGGGCGGAATTCCAATCGGTGCTGTTCTTGTGGTAAACGGAGAAATAAAAGGAAGGGGGTATAATCAGAGAGTACAGAAAGAAAGTGCTGTGTTACATGCGGAAATTGATTGTATTGAAAAAGCAGGAAGGCTTACTGCCAGAGATTATAAAAATTCTGTTTTGTACACAACCCTGTCCCCTTGTGATATGTGCAGCGGTGCAGCATTGCTGTATAAGATTCCAAAGATAGTTATAGGAGAAAATATCAATTTCAAAGGCGCAGAAGACTACCTTCAATCAAGGGGCATTGAGGTTGAAGTTTTAAATGATGAAAGCTGTATTTTGCAGATGAAAGATTTTATAAAAAAAAATTCTGCACTCTGGAACGAGGATATCGGCGAATAAAAAGCATATTCTCCCCCCTGTATCAGGCACTCTGCCACCTGTGCAGGCGTTGGTTTGGATGATTTTTTCGCAAAGGGACCGATGGCGGTTCTGTTTTTGTATAACCCTTCATGTCTGAGGCGGGTATTCATGGTTGCATCGCTGGTTAAAAAAAGTCTGGATGTTAAAATTGCAGGATCGCTCCTGCTGGTGGTGATTCTGGCCCTGATTTTTATGCTGTGGGCCTTTCGCAGTGTCCAGATCCATGACAGCACCCGCATTGCCGAAGCCATGGCAGCGCAGGTTCAGGCCATGGATTCCGTTTCTGTGAATGCGGATACCAGAGCCTTACTGGAAGGGCTTCAGAAGGATATCCGTGCCATTCCCCATACCCTTTCCCACGGGATGCTGGGGCGGATGGTTCTTGCTGCTGCAGCCAGCCTGCTCTTTGTCATGCTTGCCATGGGCTTTCTTTTCAATCGTATTTTTCTTACACCCGTCAGAGAACTGAATGCCAGCCTTCGCAAGGCCATCAAAGGAAAAGAGCGGGACCTCACCGTTCGAATGGGGCTTGTGAGAGAGGATGAAATCGGCAGCCTTTCGGCGGGATTTGATCTTTTTGTGGCCACCCTTGATGAAATCATCATGAGTGTCGGAGGAAAAACCCAGAGTATTGCTGCTGCATCCTCAGAGGTTGCCATGGTGTCTGCTGAAATGGAGGGGGAGGCATCGGACCTGCACCGCCGTTCCAATTCCGTGGCTGCGGCAGCAGAAGAAATGAACACCAGTATGCATACGGTGGCTGCGGCCAGCGAGGAAGCTTCCACCAATATTGCCATGGTGGCAGAAGCCGCTGCCCAGATGCAGGTCAATATTTCAGGAGTGGCGGGGAACTGCAGGGAAGCCCTTGAAATATCGACCCAGGCCAGAAATCAGGTGGATGTGGTTTCCGATAAGGTCGGCACGCTGGGTGCAGCGGCTCAGGAAATTGGCAATGTAACGGAGCTGATAACGGAAATTGCGGAGCAGACCAATCTTCTGGCCCTCAATGCCACCATAGAGGCGGCGCGTGCTGGCGAATACGGCAAGGGCTTTGCCGTTGTTGCCGGAGAAATCAAGAAGCTGGCGGATCAGACGGCGGATGCCACCCGCATTATCCGTGAAAAGATAGGGGGCATCCAGTCATCCACCCGTGAGACCGTAGAGGAGGTAGGAACCATCTCTCAGGTGATTTCTCAGGTGGATCAGATAGTCCACGAGATTGTTCTTTCCGTGGATGAGCAGTCATCAAGGGCATCGGAGGTGGCTGAAAACATTGATCAGGCTTCCATCGGTATCCGGGAAGTGAATGAGAATGTTGCCCAGAGCTCCCTTGTGGCATCGGAAATTGCAAGGGACATTGCAACCGTGGATACGGTGGCCGCAGAAATGTCCGGCCGGTCCAGCCATATGAGTATCAGCGCAAAGGATCTGGATCTTCTGGCTTCAAATCTCAGGGAAATGATCGCCGTTTTCAGGGTATCCAATAAAGAGAAGGCCGGAGGTCTTGACTCCGGACTGAAGGCGTCGGACATACCGGAGCTGATGCCATGGAGTTCACGCCTTGCCACATCCATCAAGACCATTGATGACCAGCACAGAGAACTTGTGCGCCTGATCAATCTTCTTCACAAGGCAATGCGGCTTCAAAAGGGGACCGCTGAGCTGGGAGGTATTCTCAAACAGCTTGCAGACTACACCGTAACCCATTTTGCCTATGAGGAAGAGCTTTTTGCCAGATACGGATACCCGGAAAGCCGGTCCCACAGTAAGGTTCACAGGGATCTTGTGGCAAGGGTTGTGGGGATTCAGAAGGATTTTGAGAGCGGAAAGGCGACGGTCACCATGGATCTCATGGATTTTCTCAAAGACTGGCTCAATACCCATATCTTAAAGACCGACATGGCCTATGTTCCCTTTCTCAAGGAAAAGATGGGTAAAACGGAGCTTAGGCTCTGATTGCTGACGGAAGGCCGTATTATACTCTGCGTGGTCATTCTTGATACATGGGGCAGTCTTGAAACGATACAGAAAACCCATTAATGTTTCACGGTTGACCGCTTGGAGTATATTATAAATCTGAGGAGCTTTCCTTTTACCCATTATCGAGCTTTTTTGAGTGTATGGCGCGCGGCAATTCCGCTGCCCTCCAATTGTGCCAGTGGGCTTTCCCCTTATGAAAGGAAAAATGCAATGAGAAAAATGATGAATCTGTGGGCTGCTTTGATGATCTTCAGCTCCCTTGCCCTTGCTGCTGATGCCTACGCCTGTACGCGGGTTGTATACATCGGACCCGAACAGACGGTCCTCACTGGAAGAACCATGGATTTTTCCATTGATATTCCTCCCAATTTGTGGCTCTTTCCCAGAGGCATGGAGCGGAGTGGTCAGGTGGGGCCGAATTCCCTCAAGTGGGTGTCCCGCTACGGCAGCATTGCTACCAGTTCATGGGATATTTCAACGCCGGACGGCATGAATGAAAAAGGACTGGTTGCCAATATGCTCTGGCTGGTTCAGTCTGAATACCCCCCTTTTGATAAGAAAGGAAGAAAAACAGGGCTGACCATTGCGGCATGGGCGCAGTATGTGCTCGATAATTTTGCCACGGTAAAGGAAGCCGTTGCATCTCTGGGGAAAGAGGCGTTTGTTGTTGTCACCGACTTTATTCCCGGAACGGACAAGTTTACCACGGTACATCTTTCCATATCCGATGCCTCTGGCGACAGTGCCATTCTTGAATATGTCGAGGGCAGACTGGTGATTCACCACGATTCCTCACATCAGGTAATGACCAATGATCCGCTGTTCAAGGATCAGCTGGCAATCAAAGGCTATTGGGAGAATATTCCCGGCACCATCTTCCTTCCCGGCAGCAACCGGGCAGCAGACCGTTTTGTGCGGGCGTCGTACTATATCAATGCAATCCCGCAAACCAGCAATCCTCACCTTGCCGTGGCCAGTGTGTTCAGCGTTATCCGTAATGTTTCGGTTCCCTATGGCATATCCACGGAAGGACAGCCCCATATTTCAAGTACCCGCTGGCGGGTTGTGGCGGATCAGAAACGCCTGATTTATTTTTTTGAAAACGTACTGACGCCAAACATTCTCTGGGTGGACATGAATCAGGTGGATTTTACGGCTGGAAAACCCGTCAGGAAGCTCCCTCTGGACGCAGGGCAGGTTTATGCCGGGAATGCCCTTGGGCATTTTATTGTATCCGAACCCTTTGAATTTCAGGGGCTGTGATTTTACACCGCCACAAAAAGCCTTTCCGCCTGATCATTCTTCCCTGAGGCTATTTCCAGCAGCATGAACCCAAGATCCGGGTCTTTTCGGATGAGACTGCGCATGTCTTCAAGGGATACGGAGAAGGCAAAGACAGGTTCTATGGCTTCCACCGTACTGCCTGCTCCGGGATTTCTGCCCGGTGGCAGGGCCTCTTCCCCTGTGCAGGCTCCGGGACCGGCTACCCGAACGGTGCCGATCCAGCCGCTGCGGTTGTGTCGGTAGGTTTCCACAATACCATCCATGACAAATCGCAGGGCATCTATGGGCTGGCCTTCGGTCTGAAGCCGATCTTCTCCGCCAAAGGATTCCGGTTTCATGCGGCAGGCCAGTGTAAAGAGACTTTCTTCCTTCAGGGAAGAGAAGGGGGCAAGTGCTTGCAGCATGCGTATGCGGTCTTTCAGGGCATGGCGGATAAAGCCCCTGAGATCATCTGGGCCCGGTGTTTTCCAGGTAAAGCCCAGAAGGGAAAGAATGTCTGCGGTGCGGTCCGCACGGATTTCTGCGGCAGTCTGGGCTGGATTCTGCAGCCAGTCCTGCCATCCCGAATGGAGCAGCAGGCGTTCCACGTATTCTTCAAAGCCCTTATGTCCCGCATGATCTGCCACAAAGGAAATGAAATCCCTAAAGGATGTGGCCTGGCAGGAAAGTTCCAGAGCCGGGTCGGCAAGGGCTGTGGAGAGTTGGAGCAGAAGGGGATTCTGGATGTGGAAGGTCTGGCCGGAAAGTCCCGGTCTGCCCATGAGAAGTACGATGGCCTTTGCCGCCTGATCCACAAAGGTCATGTTGCGGGTATCCATCATGTCCGGTGCGGCTCCAAGGTTCACATAGGCCCTCACCTGCTGGTAAAAGGCGTTGTCTTCCACATTGCGCTGCAGGGCCCCGGTAAGGGAATCGCAGGTAATGTTGCCTGCCCTGTAAATTCGGACGGCAAGCCCTTCCTTCCGGGCCCCATGCAGGAGTTTTTCCGCCTCAAATTTGGATTTTACATAGAAGTTATCGGCCCTTTGTCCCTTATCCAGATCCAGTTCAGAAAACAGCATGCGGCTGCGGCCTTCCACCTTGCCCGCTGCTATGGAAGTGGTGGAGACATGGTGCAGCTCCTTGTCCTTGCCTGTTTTGGCAAAATCCATGATATGGCGGACACTGTCCACATTGGCTTCCGCAAATTCCTCCCATGCACCATAATGGCGGGTGAGGGCAGCGGAATGCAGTATGGCATCCACGTCCATGGCAAGGGCCGTAAAGGAGGCTTCGTCCATGCCGAAATATCCTTTCTCCAGATCCGCAGGCAGCACCCTCAGTCTGTCTCCGGCAAGAAGGCTGATATCCTCCTGAAAACGCTGGTGATAGATGGAGGCAAGGCGTTTTCTTCCCTCTTCCGTAGATCCGGCCCTTATCAGGGCTGTGATGCGGGCGGATGTTTCCGAGAGGAGTTCTTTGAGAAGATCCACTCCCAGGGTACCCGTGGCCCCCGTGAGAAGCAGATGTTCCGGAAAACGGACGGTACGGGTATCCAGCATGGAGATGCGGCTTCTGGCTTCTGCGTAGCCTTGCTGTTCAGGGGCAAAGGCCGGGTCTTCGGGCAGGGGCCGGATCATCTCCTGAAGGCGCAGCAGACGGCTGGCCCTGCCASCGCTGACTTCCCTGAAACGTTTTGTCTGTTCTGCAAAGGACGGATGGGCAAAGATGTCCGATGCGGAAATGTCGAAATATTCGCTTAAACCCGCCAGAAGGGCGATGGCGCTGAGGGAATCTCCGCCGATTTCAAAGAAGGAATCAAGGGGGCTGAAGTTTCTGTGGCCCAGCACCTCTTCCCAGCAGGCAAGAATTTTTTTCTCCTTTTCCGTGCGGGCTTCAAGGGGCCCTGCGGTGGACGACGGKTCAGCCAGTTCCGGAGCAGGCAGTTTTTTGCGGTCAATCTTGCCGTTGACATTGAGGGGCATGGAATCAAGGCGCACAAAATGAACGGGAATCATGTATTCCGGCAGTACGGAGCGGAGATAGSYTTTCACGGTTTCGGAAGCCAGATTTTCCTTTGCCGTGAAATAAGCCACCAGCACCTTGTTGCCGGAACCTTCCTCCCGGGCTATGACCACACTTTCCAGCARTCCTTCCACCTCCTGCATGCGTCGGGCGATTTCGGCAGGCTCAATGCGGAATCCCCGGATTTTTACCTGAAAATCCAGCCGGTCCATGAATTCCACCACACCACTGCTGAGCCATCGGCCCCGGTCTCCGGTGCGGTACATGCGTTCTCCCGCTRCAAAGGGGTCCGGAACAAAGCMTTTTTCCGTAAGCTCCGGCCGGTTGTGGTAGCCCCTTGCCACACCGGCTCCTGCCACGCAGATTTCTCCGGGCATGCCGATGGGTGCCAGTCTGCCCCGGCTGTCCAGTATATACACCCGGTAGTTGGCCACGGGTGAGCCCACGGGTGGTCTTTCCATGACGGCGGGTACATCATAGCTGAGGCAGGCCATGGTGGTTTCGCTGGGGCCGTATTCATTGGTGAGCCTGTAGGSACCGATRCGGTAGCGGCTGAGGCGGTCGCCACCCACCACAAGGGTTTTCAGGGAGCGGCCCTCAACCATGCGCATGAACTGTTCCGCAAACTGGGTGGGGAAATGGGCATGGCTGATGTTTTCTGTCATGAAGTAGGCATCCAGTTCCGGCGGAGAAAGGCGGAGCTGTTCCGGGATGATGTGCAGGGTGCCACCAGCGGTGAGGGGGGCAAAAATCTGCACCACGGATACATCAAAGCTGAAGGCGGCAAAGGCGGCGGTGCTGGAATCTTTGCCTATGCCGTGGTGGGTGGCATACCAGTGGATGAAATTGACCATGGAATGGTGCTCTATGGCCACTCCCTTGGGTTGACCCGTTGAACCGGAGGTAAAGATGAGGTAGGCCAGCTGATGACCGCCCGCAGCCCTGCCGGGGTCCCTTGCTCCTTTTTCCATACCCGGCTGATCCATGGCCATACTTTCACCCGTAAAGCCAAAGGCCTGCAGGCTTTCCGAAGAACCCAGAAGAAAATCCGCCGCCGTATCTTCAAGGATAAAGTTTTTTCTTTCTTCAGGATACGCCGGATCAATGGCCACATAGGCGGCTCCGGCCCGGAGTGCGGCCAGCATGGCTGCCACGGCCCAGACGGATCGGTCCGCAGCCACAGCAACGATGCTGTTGGCTGGCAGGCCCTTTTCCAAAAGTTTTGCTGCCGCCGCATTGGCCCTCTTGTCAAGCTCTGCATAGGAACCCAAATCCTCCATCAAATTAATCCACACCCCTCCTGTGGTGTTTCGGGAGGCTTTTTTCAGCCCTCAACGGGGCGGTGAGGATTCAAAAATAATTATTTATGAGGAATAATTCTCAAATATGAGACGCAACACTCAGAAAAAATCAATACACAGATTTTTTTGGCGTAGCTATCCCTTTTGAGTYAACAATCTAAAAACTATTCTTCTGCCTTGGTACTGAGTCAGGCTGGTCTAAGCCTTTAAAAGGCTTAGTCTTTTTCTTATTTCCATCATCCAACCCACAGATCTTTTACATCGTATGATCAAGGCAGATGCCTTTTCATAGACATGGGCCGGGATATGAATCAGGTTAAAACGAATGATTTTCATCTTCTTCGTGAGCCAATTTTCCCCCAGAGCCAGCTTTTTCATGGCCACATGAAGATTCATCGATAGAATCATAATCCACCACCAGGCAGCATTTTCGCCCAGGTTGGAAGAGGGCAGGCGACCACCTGCAAAATCTTCTTTCATGGCTCGATGAATCTCTTCGCTTTCCCCACAGCGCTTGTAAAGCCACTGAATCAGTTTTTCTCCTTCCCAATCCATATTGGTTACAATACCGAAAATCTTATAATTTTTGCCATCCATTATTGTCGTTGGAAAAGGGTATTCTTTTTCTTCTTCCATGCCAGGGAATTCTCCTTGTTCCACGATAATTTCACGGGTTACAAGATATCGATACTCTCTACCATTCTTTTTATTGGCAATTTTATTGGGAACGAAACAGACCTCTGCCCATTCTTTGCCATTCCCGTCTTTACCCTTGTTTTCGGATTCGTACAGAGGCTTCCAGCCATTTTTAGGAATTAGGAGTTACGCAGTTGCCTCAAAAGTCCAAGCTGGGTGCTCCATATATTTCCTGACAGCATCCCTGATAATTCTGTATTTGAGTTCAAAACAGCTGAGGCCTGTCTTGAAACTGAAGACCGAAAAACGCAAGAATGTCCTTATTGCAAGTCCGATATGATTTCTTTGAGCTTTGGCAGCTCTTACATGAGAGCGTTCCACTCCACAGAACTGTTTAAGGTTACGATGATACTCTTCGATTTTCCATGAAAATTCAGACAGTTGAAGTCGCTTAAGATCATCCATATCAAGATGGTTTGTTGCCCAGTATTCAATTGTTCCATCTTTGCCTGTAATCCCAAAAAGCTTAATAAAACCGAACCCTTTAAGGTGAACCACTTTTCCTGTTTCAGTGGCGTGTACAGATGAAACAGGCACATTGGTTTTACCGTCAGGATTCACCAGGCGGTTGGATTTGAGCCGGGTCAGCCAATACCATCCATATTTTCGAATCACTTTGAGATTCTCAAGACCGGAATACCAACTGTCAAATAAAACGTATGATGGCTCAAATCCTTGATTTTTAGCTTTTAAAAGCATATCGGAGAAGTGATCATTTTTAGTTTTACCATCCTGTTCTTTATTATAAATCCTATAATCACAGGGGATGATACGATCACCGTCCGTCCATAAAAGCGTAATCAAATTAATGCCTTTTACAACGGCGTGGTGCTTTCCTGACCAATGCCTGGATACCAGCTCAATATGTTGAGCGTACAGTTTGTCCAGTGTTGAGTCGTCAAGAACCAGCACACCCTTTTTCAAAATAACGTGCTGAATTGCTTCATTACGAAGAGCCGATGCTGAAGGCGTAAGCCTGTGAAGAAGTCGATTGATGGAATCATGCGCAGGAGCATTTTTTTGCTCCTGTAAAACTCTCTCAACCTCTGTGCAGGTAAAAATTTTGGGACTTGCTGTCAAAAAAGCCATGTAATCATATTCAGAAAATTTTGGTGGATTCATAATCTTTAAACCTTAAATGGAACCGGTAAAAACATCAACTGCGTAACTCCTAAAATTAAAACTTTTTTTCATGCAAAAACCTAACCGGACACTACTGAATATACACGATAAAAAATGGGACCACGAACTTCTGTCCATCCTTGATATTCCTTCATCCATGCTGCCCAAAATCGTTCCGTCCTCGGGGGTATGCGGCCACAGCCTTCCGGAAACCTTATTCGGTCACATGCTGCCCATTGCAGGTATGGCAGGTGATCAGCAGGCAGCTCTTTTCGGTCAGGGCTGTCATACTCCGGGCATGGCCAAAAACACCTACGGTACTGGCTGTTTCATGCTTATGAACACAGGGGAAAAAGTCGTTGAAAGCAAAAGCGGCCTGCTTACCACCATTGCCTGGGAAATCGATGGCAAGGTACAGTATGCCCTCGAAGGTTCAGTTTTTGTGGCAGGCTCCGCCATTCAGTGGCTGAGGGATGGCCTGCGCATGTTCAGAAATGCCAAGGATTCCGAGAACTATGCCAAAAAAGTCGGGGATACCTCAGGCGTTTATGTGGTCCCTGCCTTTGTGGGTCTGGGAACGCCCCACTGGGATGCGGAAGCAAGGGGTGCTGTTTTTGGCCTCACACGGGGATGCAGCAAGGAGCATTTTATCAGGGCTACCCTGGAATCCCTTGCCTACCAGAGCCGGGATGTACTTCTGGCCATGGAAAAGGATGCTGGCATCTCCATTCCTGTACTTAAAGTGGACGGCGGAGCTGCGGAAAACAGCTTTCTCATGCAGTTTCAAAGTGATATTCTAGGAATTTGCGTAGAAAGACCTGCCTGCATAGAAACAACAGCCATGGGCGCTGCCCACTTGGCAGGCCTTGCGCTGGGATTCTGGAAAAACCCGGAAGACATTCACGAACAGGGAAAACGCCAGTGCTTTCTGCCCTCCATGGCAGATGAAGATGCAGCCAGACGATGCAGAGGGTGGGAAAAAGCAGTTAAAGCTGCCCGGATTTTCCGGCATGGTTAAAATATAAACAGCTGAAATATAATGAAGATCAGAAAATATAAAAAAGGCCACCTTTTTAAAGATGGCCCTTTATTATCATAATGGAGCGGGAAACGGGATTTGAACCCGCGACTTCAACCTTGGCAAGGTTGCACTCTACCACTGAGTTATTCCCGCATAAGGGGGGGGTAAAATAAAAAACAATTAAGTGGAGCGGGAAACGGGATTTGAACCCGCGACTTCAACCTTGGCAAGGTTGCACTCTACCACTGAGTTATTCCCGCCCATTTTAAAGGCTTTCAGAAGCTTTCTTTAAAAGGCACTTGGCGCGCCAGGGAAGATTCGAACTCCCGACCTACGGATTAGAAGTCCGTTGCTCTATCCAGCTGAGCTACTGGCGCTTAACGAAAAGACCTTTTAGCAGAGGGTTTCCACCTTGTCCAGAAAAAAGAGCCTGAATACAAAAAAAAGGTGATTTTTGAGGAATAACAAGTTACTCAAAAATTATAAAAACAAAATGATTGTTCATGAAAATACCCCTGCAAGGTTTACATCTTTATTCAGGCATGGGATGATATACTTTCCGGGAAAGCCCGAGGCTTTTGCCCCTTTATGAACCTGGATGACAGTCATCCCGGCAGCCCCGGAACGCATCAGCAAAGCTTAACCGACCATCTGGAAGTGCCACAATGACAGAAGATAAAAAAACACAAAAAAACACCACAAAAAAAAATCTGCCCGTTCCACGACAGGAAACAACCAGGGCCCTTGCCAAAATAGATCCTCTTCAGAGTTATCTTTCTGAAATCAGCCGCTATAAACTGCTGACCAGAGAAGAAGAGGTTGAGCTGGGACGCAGGGTACAGGAAGACAATGATCCCGAGGCCGCCTACATGCTCACCACAGCCAACCTGAGGCTTGTGGTTAAAATTGCCATGGAATTTCAACGGGTATGGATGCAGAACCTTCTGGATTTGATTCAGGAAGGTAACATCGGCCTGATGCAGGCAGTTCGTAAATTTGACCCATATAAAGGCGTCAAGTTTTCCTATTATGCATCCTTCTGGATCAAGGCCTATATTCTCAAATTCATCATGGATAACTGGCGTCTTGTCAAAATCGGAACGACCCAGGGCCAGCGCAAACTTTTCTTCAAACTGAAAAAAGAAAAACAGAACCTCATTGATCAGGGTTTTGACCCCAAACCCAAACTGCTGGCTGAACGTCTGGGGGTTTCCCAGAAGGAAGTCATTGACATGGATCAGCGCCTGGACTCATGGGATCTCTCACTGGATGCTCCGGTAAGGGATGACTCGGATACAGACCGCATGTCCTTTCTCGGATCCGATGCTGTTTCTGCAGAAGATGAGGTCGCACGCAAACAGATTGAAAACATGCTCCATGAAAAAATTGCTTCCTTCACATCCCAGCTGAACAAAAGAGAGCTTGAAATTTTTGAAAAACGGATTTTTTCCGATGAACCTGTCACCCTTCAGGAAATTGGTGAAACCTATGGTATTTCAAGGGAAAGGGTCCGACAGATTGAAACGGGAATCATCAAAAAAATGCAGGTCTATTTTCAAAAAGAACTTCCTGATTTTGATATCTACACATCGGACCTTTCCTGAAATACCTCAGTTATTCTGTTCCGGAAAGAAAAAAGGTCTGCGGTTATTAACCGCAGATCCCACACAATCAAAACCAAACTCCCATGAAAGCAAAGAGCTGTATGCAGACTTCTTCCTCAGCCCCAATCTTTGATCTGCAAACAAAATTTTCCATTAAAGGCAGCCTTTACCTTTGTCTGATAACACTCCTGCTATTCCTGCTGTCAGCCTGCGCATCCAGATCTCCCGGCCAGCAGGCGACAGAACCTGCCGCCCCGGTTTCACTAAACGAAACAGTGACCATCATCACTCCTGCACCCAGAGCATCGGAATCTCCCTACTATTATTACACAGAGGCGCAGATCCGACTGAACCGGAACCGACCTCTGGAGGCCATAGGATTTCTCAGGCAGGCAGCTGCACTGGACTCTGAATCCGCCTTTCTCCAGCGGGAACTGGCTGCCATCCTTGTACGCACAGGACAGCCCCAGGCTGCCCTGCAGGCCATCAGAAAGTCTCTGGAGCTGGACCCTGACGATCCGGAAACCCTTATCGTCCTTGCGGGCATACAGCAGATGCTGGAACAGGATATCAAAGAACTCATTCCCATCTATGAAAAAGTCATTGCGCTTGATCCGGACAGGGAGCGCATTTATCTGATTCTCGGAAATCTTTATCTGGCACAGAAGGAAACTGCAAAGGCTGAAACCGTTTACAGAAATCTCATTACACGGCATCCGGATAATTATGCAGGATATTATTATCTGGGCCAGCTCCTTGTACTCCTAGGAAGAGAAGATGAGGCCCTTGAAAGTTTTGATACTGTCATTGAAAAAGCCCCGAATCTTCTGGAGCCCTATCTGGAGCGTATCAAGATCCTGAGCCAGCGCCTGACCCGCTCCCTTTCCGTAGAAATCAAAAAAGGTGATACTCTGGATGCCCTCCTGGCAAAACATTCCGGCAGACCGACACCAGCCCTTCGCATACAGGTCATGGCTCTCAATCCCCAGCTTGAAGATACCAACCATCTGGAAAAGGGTAAGAAAATTCTTCTGCCCCCGAGAGAAAACAACCCCGAGGTCACGGCCATACAGCAGGCCTACACGGATCTTCTGACAATGAACCCGGAATCCGTTGAAATACGAATGGACTATGCCCTCTTTCTGTATCAGACCGGCAGGAATGATGCAGCCATGGAAGTCATGGCTCTCCTTAATCTGGATGAGACACGGGAAGAGGTGATCAGAAGAATTTTTTCCGTTTTTGCGGAAAACAAAAGATATAAAGATGCCATTTTTCTTCTGGAAGGACTCCGTAGCCAGGAACCTGAAAACGGAGAAATCAGCTATGCACTGGGTCTTGTACATGAAGAAATGGGAAACAGGGAAAAAGCCCGCAGCTTCTATGCTTCCATTGATCCTGCTAATCCCGTCTTCCGTAAAGCTGTCATTCACCTTGCCTACATTGACAGCCAGAGCGGCAACACAGACAAAGGTATCGAAATACTGGAAAAAGCCCATTCCATCAACCCAGATGATGCCACCCTGCGGCTCTACCTCGGAGCCTTTTATGAGGAGGCGGATCGCCTTGAAGATGCGGCCGATATTTTTATAGACAGCCTTGAAAAAGACCCGGAAGATCACCATATCCGCTACAGGCTGGGCGTTGTCCTTGACAGGATGGATAAAAAAGAGGAAGCCATGGAACAAATGGCAATCCTCATCGAACAAAACCCGGACCATGCCAATGCCCTGAACTATCTGGGCTACACCCTGACGGAGATGGAAATACGTCTGGATGAGGCCGAAGCCATGATCCGCAGGGCCATGGAGCTGAAACCCGGAGACGGTTATATCACAGACAGTATGGGATGGGTCTACTTCAAGCAGGGAAAGCCGGAGAAGGCCCTTCCCTACCTCGAAAAAGCCGCCCGGCTCCTACCGGAAGATCCGGTTATTCTGGATCACCTGGGCGACGCCTACCGCAGCCTCGGAAAAATTAATGCCGCTGTGGAGGCCTATAAAAAATCCCTTCAATTTAAGGATGATCCCGAAGTACGGGAAAAAATGGAAGCCCTTTCCCAAAAAACAGAGACACTTCCATGAAAAACCCTGATCTGCCTTCCCCTGCGGGATATCGTACCATCCGAACCATTGCAGCAATGACTTTCCTAATATGTATTACAGCATGCAGCATGCACAGGCCTGCTGCCATGGACCCTGAGAATCTTCCGGAAATCCTCAGGGCGGAACATAATATCCCTGAAAACTTCAAAGGACGGGCCATACTAACACTGCCTGATTCTCTGCCACCGGGGGGCAGCCTTCAGCTGGCCTATGCCGTATCCCTTAACAGGGGACTCCGCATGGCAGTACTTACACCCATGGGAGCACCTTTTCTGGAAATGACCGCAGCACCCGGCCATGTACATATCCGGGATATGGAATCGGGAAAACTGCAAAGGGCAAACTCCCTTGAAGCACTCACCCGCAGATTGCTGGGCATCCATCTGGATATGAACGAACTTTCCCTTCTGCTGTCAGGAGAAGTTCCCCTGCCTGAGTGGACAGCCGTAGTTTCAGAAGGCCCTTCCACCTTCCTCCTGATGAATGGCCGCCGCGCCCAGGCACGCCTTTTTCTGGATACCAGAGGGGATCTCCTGCGACTGGAACGACTGCAAAGAAACCATGTGGTCTATACCCTCACCTCCCTGCATACGAAACCCCGCATCTGGCAGATTGAAAACAAAGAGCACAGCCTGCGACTGCGCATCCGCCATGTTGAATCAGCATCACCCATGGACACCTCCCTTTTCCGCCTCAGTCTTTTACCCCCTTCATCTTTGAAAAAACTACAGCAAGCAAGCTTATGAGCATTATCTCAAAATTATTCTGTTGACGCTTTTAATGGGAGGCAATAAAACCCTTTCTGCCATGCATGCTTTTCTGCCATGGCAGATTAAGGCAGGAGAGTGCAAAAAATCTCTGTGCCATTTTATCGGCTTCTGAGGCACACCACAGCTGCTGCACGTGAGGATCGCTGGATTTTTCAGTCAAATCTGACCGAGATACTTAAAAATATAAGAAACGCAGGAGGAAACACCATGATTCACGAAAAAATGCCTGACCAGAAAAAAAAGAATCACGCCGAAGAAAAAGACGCCATGATGAAAGCATCCCTTGGCAGAATCCGCCATAAGCTTCTGGTCATGAGTGGTAAGGGCGGCGTTGGCAAAAGCTCAGTCGCCACCAACCTCGCCGTCTCCCTGGCAGAAAAAGGATTTAAAACCGGACTGATGGATGTGGATCTCCATGGCCCGAGCATTGCTCAGATGATGGGACTATCAGGGCTTCTGGATGTTTCCGAAACCAAGCAGCTCATTCCCGCCAATGGTGGCAAAAATCTCGGAGTTATTTCCATGCAGTCCCTGATGCAGGACAAGGATCAGGCTGTAATCTGGCGCGGTCCTGCCAAGTCCGGCATGATTCAGCAGTTCATTACTTCAGTGGAATGGGGAGATCTGGATTTTCTGATCATTGATGCCCCTCCGGGTACAGGAGATGAACCCCTGACCGTTGTACAGAGTGTGCCCGATGCCAAAGCCATTGTTGTTACAACGCCCCAGGAAGTGGCCCTTGCTGATGTACGCAAATCCATCAATTTCTGCAAAACCGTAAATCTGAAAATTGCAGGCCTTGTGGAAAATATGGGGCCCTTTGACTGCCCCCACTGCAATAAACGCATTGCCCTGTTCAAAACCGGTGGTGGTGAAACCACTGCAATGGCAACTGGTATTGCTTTTCTCGGCACTCTGCCCTACGATGCAAAGGTTGTGGATGCCTGTGATGAAGGAACTCCCATTGCACGCAAAGATTCCGGTTTTACAAGGGATCTGCAAAAGGTTATCCAGAAACTGATGGAACAGCTTTGAATCCGTGCGGGTCGTCCTTAAGACGGCCCGCCCCCCTGTAAAAACGGACAGATCAATATGGAAAACCACACCCCGAGGCAGAAAATCCGATCTCTGCTTCTCTCCCAACCCCATAACCTTCGGGATCTTTCCCTTGAACTCAGGCTGCCGGAAAAAGAAATTCTAAAAGAACTGCCCCATGTGGAAAAAAGTCTGAAGCCCATGAAGCTCAAGCTCAGCCAGATTCCTGCCCGGTGTCAGGGATGCGGATACACCTTTTCGGACAGAAAGCGCTTCTCAAAACCCGGCAAATGCCCGGACTGCCGTCAGACCTTTATAGAAGCAGCTTTTTTTTATATTGACCCAAAGGGAAAAGCGCCATGAAGTGCCTGAGACTCTCCTTCATAATTACAGGCATTATGCTTTTATCTGCCTGTGCCCACAGTCCCCTGCCCAAAAATGATCTCAGCCCGAACCGTCTTGCCCTGGACAACCTTCACCCCCTTCCCGCAGATATCCCCCTGCATCCTGAAGATATTCCCGGCAATGACAATGCCGCAAGGGCAGCCCTTTTCCATATCTCCGATGCCTCACCTGCAAGCTATGCATGGCGCATACTTTACAGAATCCCTGATTTTGAACAGCACCCCCTTTACAATGAACTGCTCGCCCGTCTTCTGCTCAGCCGGGATGAAGCAGAGGCTGCCCTGCATGTGGCAGATACACGCCTGGACTTAGAAGCCAGATTCAGGATCTACAAGGCCTGCCACAGCTATCTTGTGGATGTCGGTCAGGAAAAAAAAGCCGATACGCTTTTTTACAGACTGAAACAAAGCTTCCCTCGCAAGGAAAGAAACAGCATTTACTTTACGCTTCATATGATGGATTTTTACCAGATTAAGGGCCGGTACAAAGCTGCTGTAAAATATTTCAAAAAGGCGGAAAAACAAGTGAAACAGGGTATTGTACCGGATAAAAACCATCTGGATATCTTTCATAATCTCCGGCAGACCGCCCAGGTGGCAATACAGGAAAAGGATTATGAAACAGCCCTGAGCATTGCCTCTGCCATGGAAAGCATGATTGATTTTACACCTCTCTCCAGGCCTCTGCCCGGAACTGAAGAAGCTCAGGATATGAGCCATACCGTTTTCCTGGCCCGCGAAGACTGGTCCCAGCCAGGCACAGGACGCTCCATTGCAAAAATCTATATTCTCAGGATTTATTCTGAAACAGGAGAAAAAAATCAGGTTTTAAGATTATATCATGAGCTGATGAAAGAATGGCATGAAGCGCTTAAAGCCAGATATTCGGGGAAAAGCTTTGAAAGCCGCCTCACTTCCCTTGCAGAGGCCCTTTACACTGGAGGCTTTCAGGAAGAAGCCCTTGACATTATAAACCAGATCCCCAAAACTTTTCCCTTTGCCATCCATCCGGATTCCCGACTGAATCCTGAAACACAGATCATTTTACAGTCAGACCTGCGTCGCTATAATTTTCAGCGACCAAAAAGAATCAAACGAATCATAGCCCTTCGTATTGCAGCCCTTATGGGCCCTGAAATGAACGAGGAGCAGACCCTCTCATGGATAAAAACCGGTACAGACCCCTCCTGGTACAGGGATCTTCTTATCCGTGCCACCGAGACCCGCCTTGAAGCAGGCAAAAATGCAGAACTGTTTTTGTCCCGGCTGAATGAAATACAGAAAAAACACCATTATAAAGAACCCGCAGCCCTTGAAAACCGACGCATCATCAGGGCCCTTCTTCTGGCTGACAGAGAAGCTGAAGCCCAAACAAAACTGAAAGAAGAAATGCAGAAAATAGAAAAGGGCCTCTATGGAAGTGATAAAGCAGAGCAGCTCGCTGCCCTTGCAAGGATTTTTGTTGAAAAGGATTCGATCAGCGCAGAAAAAATACTCCTGAAAGCTCTGAGTTTATATGATGATACAGAAACAGAATCCGGGAAAATCGACAACAGCATTCAGCTGATGACAACGGCTGCCCGAAGGCTTAACAATGGGGACTTGCAAAATGAAATCCTGGAACTTCACAGAAAAAATCTGCTGGAAAATGTCTCCAGACATGCTACGGGACTTGGCAGAGACCGGCATCTGGAAAAACACTTTGCCGCCCTTTTACAGGCTGCCCGTACACGGCTTCTGTTTAATGTACGTGACAATATTACCCGTTCTTTGATATTGGAATGCGAAGAACTGATTTCCCATGTGGAAAACCCTGACCTTGCGTATCAGCTTAAATTCCGTACTGCGGAGTTATGGGGTTCCGGCGGATGGTTCCGGGATGCCTACAGAGTCATGGAAGGAGTTCCTGTAAGCGAAGAAATTTTTCCTTTTCTGATCACCCGGATGCGCCAGAACGTTCTTGGATACAACGCATTTTCAGGAAGTCAGACCGTACGCTTTGATACGGATGCCGATGGAAAGCCCGATTTCTTTTCGCCTCTGGCATCAGAGGATGCCATAAAGGCCACTGGACTCACAATGGATACGGACATGGACGGCGACGGTATTCCTGATACCATAGATCTGCGCCCATGGTTTCCCGATCCCTGATGGGCCAGCTCTTTTTTTATGCTGCAGACCTTGACCGGAGTGCAGTTTCTATCATCTGACTTTTTTATGATTTTTTCATTTTTTCGCAGACTTCTCTTACCCATAGCCCTTCTCACGACTTTCTGTCTGGGACAGGGAAATCTGCGTGCTGACATCCCCTATATTCTGGCTACAGACCCCATGCCCCCACTGGTAGAAGGCAGCTATGGTCCTGCCAGCCAGGGTCCCGCCATTGACCTTGTTTCTGAAGTCTTTTCCAGAACCGGTAACTCCATACAGGTTCTGATACACCCCTGGAACCGTGTACTGCGGATGCTGGATTTCGGCAGACTCGACGGTATTCTCCTTGTTCAGCATCAGGATGAGCTTAACGATCTGCTACTCTACTCCCTCCCTGTTTTTACCAGCCACACCATCATCTGTTACGACACACGAAAACATCCCAACTTCGAATATAAAGGCATTGAAAGCCTGAAAGGATACACCCTGGGACTGATTCCCGGCCATTCTCCTGGCATTGAAAAAAAAGCGGATTCTCATCAGCTTGATATTGAGAACCTTCCCAGCATTGAAGCGGGGCTGCGAACCCTGGGAGCCGGTCGCATTGATCTGCTAATCGGCAAGGAAATCAGCATCTCAGAACAAATGAAAGATATCCCCCAGTCCCATTTTTTCTCCATATGGCCCGTACCTCTGGAATCATGGGACATGCACATCGGTATTGCAAAGAACAGTCCGGCTTCGGCCCTTATTGGAGATATCAACAGGGCCATAGAAGAGATGAAAGCTGACGGAACCCTTGAACCCTATTTCACCATTACCCAGCCCGTCCGGGGGGAACCATGAAAAATTTTTCTCTGCATATGCGGCGCAGCCTGGCACTACGGCAGACCTTCTGGGTTCTTGCGCTGACAATGCTCACGGGCCTTATTACCAGCAGCGTACGAATGACCACGGACTACTACAGGGATCAGGAATTCCTGAAGGAACACATAGAGCAGCTTTTTATCATCAGCGAAGCCTCTGCGGCACAGTCCCTTTACCATCTGGATACAAGACAGGGAGAACGCATTGCAGAAGGCCTCTTCTCCCTTCCCATCATTGGCCGTGTCCGCCTTGTGGATGACTTCGGCATGGTTTTCGTACAAAGGGAGAGAGACCGGGCGGATCATGCCCTTACCCCACTCATGGTAAAAATCATTCAGCCTGCACCCTTCCGCCATGCCCTTGTTTTCTCCCCTGCAAATACGGCTGTGGGCTACATAGAAATTGAACTGGATGCCCATCCCATTTTCATGGAGCTCTTCCGGCGCTCTGCTCTGGCAATGATGATGGATGTCATCCAGTATCTGACTATGGCAGCAATCCTTGCCTATATTTTTTACCATACTCTGGGCCGGCCCCTGCTCCGCATGACAACTCAGATCTCCACCATTCATCCCTCCAGACCAGGAAAACAGAGAATTTTAATCCCCCATGGCAATGAAGAAAATGAGCTTGGGCAACTGGCGGAAACCGTCAACGAAATTCTCAGCAGACTACAGGCACTTAATCAGGAACTGGAACAGAGGGTGAAAGAAAGAACCGCCGATCTGAGCAGGGAGCGGGAACAGCTTCTCTCCATTTTTGACAGTATTGATGAAGTCATTTATGTCACAGATCCATCAAATCATGAAATTCTCTTTGTTAATCAGGCATTCAAGGAACTATGGGGAGATGCCACAGGAAAAAAATGCCATGAAATTATCCACGGCAATAATCTTCCCTGCATACATTGCACCACTCTTAATTTAGAGTCTGGCAAGCCTCATACCAAACCCCATGAGTTTTTCAATCCTGCAAGCCTGAACTGGTTCCGCCGTTTAAACAGGAGCATCCGCTGGCCAGATGGCCGCGTAGTCCGCTATGAAATGGCCTTTGATATCACCATGCAGAAGGAAGCTGAAAATATACTTAAAGAACGTAGTGATGAGCTTGAAAGAATTAACAAGGAACTGACAGATTCCATCAAAGCCCTGCAAAGTGCCAGAGAACAACTGGTTCAATCGGAAAAAATGGCCTCCCTTGGCTCCCTTGTGGCGGGCATTTCCCATGAAATAAACACGCCCATAGGCAACAGCATTACAGCAGCCACCTTTCTCGGGGAAAAAACCCTTAATATTCTAAATTTATTTTCTAAAAACGAACTGCGCCAGTCAGACTTCACATCATTTATGGATACGGCAAAGGAGGCCACTGAAATTCTTCAGGCAAACCTCCAGAGAGCTGCTGATCTCATTGCCAGCTTCAAACAGGTGGCCGTGGATCAAACCTCGAACCAGTGCAGACAATTCAAGCTCAAGGCCCATATTGAGGATACCCTGCTCAGCCTCAGCCCCAGACTGCGGCATACCTGCCAGAAAGTTATTATTAACTGTAGAAACGACCTGTTACTTTTTCAGAATCCCGGAGCCATTTCCCAGATTGCCACCAACCTCATCCTCAACTCCGTAACCCATGCCTTTGATCCGGATGATGAAGGAGAAATACATTTTGATATAAGTACAAGCGGTGATATAGTAGAAATTATTTACTGGGACAATGGCAGAGGTATTTCTCCCCAGACCCTCAGACACATCTTTGATCCCTTTTACACCACAGCCAGAGGAGAAGGCGGCACAGGACTTGGGATGCACATTACCTACAACCTTGTAACCCAGACCCTTAAAGGGACCATTTCCTGTGAAAGCCCTGAAAGTGGCGGAATACGATTTGTGATCCGCTTTCCCTTATCCATTGAACAACAACAGCCTGACGGTCTGAAAACCGTCACCCCGGAAAACCCTGGAGCAGATATTCCATGAGCATACAATCCGTTCAGCGTGCCCTCCGCATTCTTTCATTTTTTTCCAGTAAGAATCCCAGACTGGGCATAACCGATGTCAGCAAGCTGATGGGACTGCCTAAACCCACGGTACATGGCCTGATGCAGACCCTGCATGAAGAGGGTTTTCTGCAGCAGGATCCTGAAACCAGAAAATATGGTCTGGGTCTCAAAATTTATGAGCTGGGAACCTACCTTTCTGCCACCTTAAAAATCAATCAGGTGGGCATGGTCCCCACCCGCAGGCTGGCAGAATCCACACGGCGTATGGCAAGACTTGCCATATGGGACAGAAATGCAGCCCTTGTAACCCTTAACCTTTTTCCCCACTTCCATGCTGGTTTCCAGCATCATCTGGGACCGAGACTGCCTGCCTACTGCACGGCTCTGGGTAAGGTCATGCTGGCAGCTCTTCCTGAAGAAAAATACAATGAGTTTGTGGAAAATACTGACTTTATACCTTTCACACCCAGAACCCGTACGGAAAAAGGCCTTTTCAGGGAGGAAATAAGACAAATCCGCTTAACGGGTTTTGCAACGGAATCCGAAGAATACATGAACGGAATGAGCTGCATTGCTGCCCCCGTATGGGACAGTACCGGAGAGTGTGCCGGAGCAATAAGCATCTCCGACAGCCCGGCACTGCTTTCCGGGCCGGACCGTGACCATCACACAAGGGATCTTCTGGCAACGGCCATGGAAGTTTCAAGGGCCCTCGGTTATCTTCCCTGACTTTTCCCTTTGCCTCCTCCTTTTGTTATTATTCAGCACAGTTTATTCTGAACTGCCAATGCTGTAATTACAGCAGCTTCGTACTGGCACAAGGCTCTGTGGCTATTTGCAAGTGACATTGCAATCGTTTCGGCAAGAAGCTCTAAGAATAAAATTGCGTCACGGGCAAATAGCCTGGGGCCTGTGCATCTGTCTTGCAGGTATGGTACTTGGAAAACTGTGCTGAACTGTTACCTCCTTTTTTATTTTCCATAAAAAGACGGTTTTCGTTCCGGATGAATCTGAGGTATATATAAAACTTTGTTTCCGGCAGCAGGAGAAGCACTTCTCTGCTGCCCCAAAGTTTCAACAATGAGGTATCGGGATTTTCATGTTCGACAGAGCGGCACCGTCATCCACAGAATATACATCGGAATCCATAGAGGTTCTAAGGGGCCTCGACCCTGTAAGGCAGCGTCCCGGCATGTACACGGACACCCAGCGGCCCAACCATCTGGCCCAGGAGGTTATCGACAATGCCGTGGATGAAGCCATTGCAGGATTTGCAAAAAAAATCACCGTGACCCTGCACAAGGATCAGTCCCTCTCCGTGCTGGATGACGGCCGGGGGATGCCAGTAGACATGCATCCGGCAGAAGGCCTCACCGGCGTGGAGCTTATTCTGACACGCCTCCATGCTGGGGCCAAATTTTCCAGCAAAACCTACCGCTTTTCCGGTGGTCTGCACGGAGTGGGAGTTTCCGTTGTCAACGCCCTCTCCCGCCGTCTGGAAGTGGAAATCCGAAGGGATGGCAATCGCTACGGAATTGCCTTTGAACAGGGATACAGGGTAGAAGACCTTGCTCTCATAGACACGGTCAGCCGAAGAAATACAGGAACCCAGGTCAGATTCTGGCCGGAACCCCGATATTTTGATGCTCCAGATTTTTCCGTTACCAAACTACGCCATATATTAAGGGCCAAAGCCGTTCTCTGCCCCGGCCTTGAGGTAATTTTTTCCAATGAAATTGCTGGAACAAAGGAACACTGGCACTACGAAGACGGCCTCAGGGACTATCTGGACACCACACTGGGTATGCAGGAAAGGGTTCCCGAAGTACCCTTTACCGGCAGCCATGATACAGAAAATGAATCCGTTGAATGGGCTGCCACATGGATGGCCGAAGGTCCGGGTTCTGTGGGAGAAAGCTATGTAAACCTCATCCCCACCCCCCAGGGCGGTACCCATGTCAACGGTTTCCGATCCGGACTTCTGGCGGCCCTGAAAGAATTCTGTGAGTTCAGAAACCTTCTGCAGCGGGGAGTCAAGCTGGCACCGGAGGATGTGTGGGAATCCTGCTCCTTTGTCCTTTCTTTGAAAATGTCGGAACCACAGTTTTCCGGCCAGACCAAAGAGCGGCTTTCGTCCCGTCAGGCTGCCAGCTTTATTTCCACTGCAGTCAAGGATACCTTCAGCCTCTGGCTAAACCGCCACCCTGAAGTGGGAGAAGCCGTTGCCTCCATAGTCATACAGGCGGCCATGAAAAGACTGAAGGCTGCAAAGACAGTCTCCAGAAAAAAAATCACCGCAGGACCGGCCCTGCCCGGAAAACTTGCGGACTGCGTTTCCCATGAAAGCGGGAGAACGGAGCTTTTTCTGGTGGAAGGGGATTCTGCAGGAGGCTCTGCCAAGCAGGCCAGGGACAGACAGTTTCAGGCAGTCATGCCCCTTAGGGGAAAAATCCTCAACACCTGGGAGGTGGAATCGGGACAGGTCCTGGCATCAAAGGAAATCCACGACATCTCCGTTGCCATAGGCGTTGACCCTGCCTCAGACGACCTTTCCGGACTGAGATACGGTAAAGTCTGTATTCTGGCGGATGCGGACTCCGATGGTCTGCACATTGCCACTCTACTCTGCGCCCTCTTCATGCGACACTTCAGACCTCTGGTCGAAAAGGGACACGTCCATGTAGCCATGCCACCTCTGTTCCGCATTGACGCTGGCAAAGAAGTTTTTTATGCTCTGGATCAGTCGGAAAAAAAAGCCATTTTAGACCGGATTGCCAGGAAAAAAGGGAAAAAGACCACCATCAATGTGGTCCGTTTCAAGGGTCTTGGCGAAATGAACCCCATGCAGCTCAAGGAAACCACCATGGCTCCGGATACCCGCAGGCTGGTACGCCTTACCCTGGACAATAACAGCCGGACCTTTGATATGATGGATATGCTGCTGGCAAAAAAACGGTCCCAGGACCGCCGTGTATGGCTGGAAACCCATGGGGATAAAACCCTTGCAGAAAATACCGAAGAAGGGGAGATCCTTTCATGAGCGAAGACATCCTCACCCCCGATACCCTGGAAGACGATGAAGCCTTAAGCCTTGATGCCTTTACGGAAGCAGCCTACCTTGAATATGCCATGTATGTGATTCTGGACCGGGCCCTTCCCCACATAGGAGACGGCCTGAAACCCGTACAGCGGCGTATTGTCTACGCCATGAGCGAGCTTGGTCTCAAGGCTGCTGCCAAATATAAAAAATCCGCCCGTACCGTGGGTGATGTGCTGGGTAAATACCACCCCCACGGAGATGCCTCCTGCTATGAGGCCATGGTTCATCTTGCCCAGCCCTTCACCTGCCGCTACCCCCTTGTGGACGGTCAAGGCAACTGGGGTGCCCAGGATGATCCCAAAAGCTTTGCTGCCATGCGTTACACGGAATCCAAACTAACAGCCTATGCGGATCTGCTTCTTTCCGAGCTGGGTCAGGGCACCACGGAATGGATACCCAATTTTGACGGCACACTTTCGGAGCCCAGAGTCCTTCCGGCAAGGCTGCCCAATGTTCTCATCAACGGCGCATCCGGCATTGCAGTGGGCATGGCAACGGACATTCCTCCCCACAACCTTGGAGAAGTGGCTGCGGCCTGCATACACCTTATTGATAACCCGGATGCGGACACAGCTTCCCTATGCCAGTATATTCAGGGTCCGGATTTCCCCACGGGTGCGGAAATCATCACGCCCAGACAGGAAATACTTTCCATCTACGAATCCGGCCACGGCTCCATTAAAATGCGGGCGGTCTTTACGGTGGAAAACGGGGAAATCATTATCACAGCCCTGCCCCACCAGACCTCGGGTGCAAAAATTCTGGAACAGATCGCAAGCCAGATGCAGACCAAAAAAATCCCCATGGTGGTGGATCTCAGGGATGAGTCCGACCATGAAGATCCCGTGCGTCTTGTAATTGTCCTTAAAAGCCCGAAAACAGATGCCCAGTCCGTTATGGCTCATCTCTTTGCAACCACGGATCTGGAAAAGAACTGCCGGGTCAACATGAATCTCATCTCCATGGACAGAAAACCCGGAGTTCTGGGCTTAAAAAGTCTTCTTTCCCAATGGCTGGCCTTCCGTACACAAACCGTGCGTCAGCGTCTGGAACACAGACTGAATAAACTCAGAGAACGGCTGCATCTGCTGGAAGGTTTTCTTCTGGCCTGCCTGAACATTGATGAGGTCATAGCCATTATCCGCCATGAAGACAAACCAAAGCCCATCCTGATGGAACGCTTTGGCCTTACGGAAATTCAGGCGGAATACATTCTCGATACCCGTCTGCGGCAACTGGCAAGGCTGGAAGAAGTAAGACTTAAAGCCGAACAGGATGACTGTAAAGAAGAGGCCAGCCGCCTTGAGACACTTCTGGGTTCGGAAAAAAAACTGAAAAGTCTCATTAAAAAAGAGATTCTTCAGGATGCAAAACAGTTTAGCGATGAGCGCAGATCCCAGGTGGTTGCAAGGGAAGAGGCCCGCCCCCTGCGACAGGATGAACTGATGCCCGCAGAACCCCTAACCGTAATTCTTTCGGAAAAAGGCTGGGTTCGAGCAGCCAAAGGCCATGAGGTGGACGGCCATAGCCTTTCCTATAAATCCGGAGACGGCTTCCTTGATGCTGTCCGGGGCAAAAGTGATCAGCAGGCAGTTTTCATCGACTCTACGGGCAGATCCTACTCCCTTGCCGCCCATGGCCTGCCTTCGGCCAGAGGCTATGGAGAACCCATCAGCGGCCGCCTTAGTTTTCCTGTGGATGCCGTTCCCCTGTACCTGCTCATGGGCAACCCCGAAGACAGTTTTCTCGTGGCCAGCAATGCGGGCTATGGCTTCATTGCAAGGCTTGGGGATATGATGGCCAAAAACCGTGCAGGAAAAGCCTTCATTACCCTGACCCGGGAAGCCATTCCCTTAAAACCACTGAAACTCTCCAATATTCAAGACCTGCTTATTGCGGCCATAACCAATGAAGGACGCATGCTTGTTTTCCCCCTTGAGGATCTGCCCGTACTTCCCAGGGGAAAAGGAAATAAGATTATAAATATACTGGCCGCCAGAGCTGCCAGCGGAGAAGAAGTACTGAAGCATCTCATGGTACTCCCTCCGGAGACCAGTCTTGTTCTCTGGGCCGGAAAACGGAGCCTCACCCTGAAGCCGGGACAACTCGATCCTTTCAGGGGAGTACGGGGTCGCAGGGGACAACTGCTGCCCAGAGGATTCAGGAATGTCCAGTCCTTTGAGATTCTTCACCCGGAAAACAAAGAAGAGTCCTAAGACATAAAAGGCGAATCTTTATTCACAAAAACTTAAAGCACCCAGGGGCATTTTATGAGCTTATCTCCAGGCGGAAAAATTCAGGGCTTCAGCCTTCCTGCTTTCCTCCAGATGGTACAGATGGAAAAAACCACCTGCACACTCACGGTGAAGGGTAAAAAATCCCAGGGAGAAATCCATATCCGGGATGGTGAGGTCATTGATGCCAGTTACAGGGATCTGCCAGCACTGGATGCGGCCTATGAAATTCTCTGCCTCAAAGATCCTGTCATTCATATGCAAAGGGATTGTGCTGCCACTGAAAGAAAAATCCGTGTGCCCATGATGCACCTTCTGATGGAAGGGGCAAGGCTTCAGGATGAAAAGCTCCAGAACATCGGTGATGAAGAAGACGAAGAAGATGAAATCCCAGAGCTTGAAATTGAAGAAACTCCGGAACCGACAAGGCCTTTCCATCAGGACAGCGGAAGCGTTTTTGATGACGATGAAGATGACGAGCTGGCCGCACTTAGTGCCTATGAATTTTCTGACGATGAACTGCGTCAGGCTACCAATACGGATTTTACCCAAAACATTTCTCCAGAAGCATCAATGCAGCCCATCCGGATACAGGCCATGCAGTCGGCCGGAAAACAGTCCGAAAGACCTCCCAGCTCTTCCCATGCAGAAAAAACCGAAGATCCGAAGCCAGCCCCCAGATTCAGCAGGAAACGGCTTCTGATTCTTACCTTCACAACAATGGGATTTATTATTATCGCTGCTGCTGCTTCCTACTTTGGCTATGCCAGATATCAGCACAATACGGCCTACACAGAATTACAGGAATCCCTGTTGCGCATGGAACTGCCAGAACAGCAGGAAGTTCTTTTCAACCGCTTTCTCGATGCCTTTCCGGACAGCCCCCATGCCCAGGAAATTACCCACGCAAGGGGTCAGCTCCGGCAAAGCATACTGGAGAGGGACTACCTTGAGCTGATGAACGAAGAAAAACAGCTCTCTTCCAGTCCCGAAGACTTTGAAAAGGGCTTAAGGCTCTATGAGCGTTTTCTCATACGCCATCCTGACGGTCCAAGGGCAGATACGGTAAAAACCCTGCGAGAGGATCGCATCCTTGCCATGGCAAAGGATATGGCTGCCATGACAGAAGAAAACATTGCCGAAAGAAACTGGCTGCAGAGGGCAAGGGACTTTCAGCAGCGTTTTCCGGAAAACCCCGGCATGGCAGTTCTTGAAAAAAGCATAGAAGAAAGGGGAGACCAACGACTGGCATTTATTCTCGGACTTTCCGGCAAGAATAGAGAAACACGATCCCGTGCCATGGTCGCAGCCCGTGAATATATGGAAGATTTCCCTGAACACGCAGGTATGGAAAGGGCCCGTATCCATCTGAACAATCTTCTCCGGCAGCAGCGCATTGAGGATCTTCAGGCTTCCGCAGACAGGCTGAACAGCAATGAAGAAAGGCTGCGTTTTTTTGAAAGAACAAGGCGGGAAGAAAATGATCCACAAATTTTAACCTTTATCCGCCAGCGTATAGGGTTTCTGGAACAGAAAACAGCAGAAGACAGGATGTGGGAAAGTCTGCAGTCCGATCTAAAGCGCCCAGGCCTCAATGAAATGACCCGCATCTCGCTCCTCGACCGTTACCTCACCGAGTCCCCGCCGGAACATTACCGGAGTCAGGCCCAGGCCCTGCGGGACCAGATTATTAGAGAAAGAACAAGGCGTGAGCAGGAGTCCCTTGAAGAAAGAAGGCGTCAGGCGGCACTGGCCCTGCAACGTCAGCAGGCGGAAGAAAGGGCAAGGGCCGCAGAGGCCAGAGCCAGACTTGAAAATGCCACAAGGGAGATGAACCGGCGGCTTGCAGGAGTACAGCAGCGCTTTATAAATCTCAACAATGGCACGGTACAGGACAGGCAGACAGGAAAAATATGGATGCTGACGGATTCAGAAGCCCATACGGGCCAATGCCTTAATTTCCATGAAGCCAGAACCTTTGTACAAAACCTTAATCTAGGTGGTCACAGGGACTGGCGGCTGCCCAGAGAAAGTGAGCTGGCCCAGATATTTAAAAATCCTCCGGCTTACCCGCTTCCAGACCCCAACCGCTGGTACTGGAGTTCGGAACTTTTCAGCCGGGGCTATACCAATGAAGTCCGGGTAGTCACAGCAAGGGATGAAAGTGTTTTTCAAAGGCAGAGCCATGGGCCCGAAACCTGCGGCCATGCCTTTGCCATCAGGCCATGATTTCGTTTGCTAAGGGCCACATCTGTCAGTCAGACATGTATCCCGGTTGTTGACCGTGACGCAATCCGAAACGATTGCAATGTCACTCACAAACAGCCGGGATACCTTAGGGCTGAACTAAGCAGCTGAAATTAAAGCTCATGGATTTAAGAATAAAAAATACCTGACGCTTACCATTTTTTTGACACACACGGAGTATCCATGTCACAGGCAGAATCAGAAAAAATAATAACCATAGATATTTTCGGAACACCGCATAAAATCTGCGCCTCATCCGATGTGACTAACCCCGAATCCGTGCTGGCCATTCTAAAAACAGAACTGGCCCATGTACAAAGGGACTTTTCTCCAATCCAGAGTACCGTAGGCAATGAAAAACTGCTGCTCACTGCCGCCCTGAATCTGGCAGGAAAACTGATCAACTTGCAAAAAAAAGACCGGACCCTTAATGATTCCGCATACAGCCGTTTCCATGACATGCTGACCCGTCTGAATTCCGCAACGGGTAAAACAGGCCCTGAAATTGTTTTAACGGACAAAACAGAGCATCCGCTTACGGAAGCCGCATCAGCTCCACCCAAAACACCAGCTCCGGAAAAGACACCTGAGCAGCCCCCCCCTGCCAGCCCGGCCCATTCTGACCCAAAACCGGCAGAACAAGCCCCTGATACCATAAAAGACAAGGCATCTGTCCCTGAAAGACAGGAGAAAAAAATCCGGCCAGCATCTTCTTTACCGGAAAACAAGGCTCAAGCCCCTACCACCATTCCTCTGGAAAAGAAAAGGTATCAGCACAGTTCCTGGGAAATGCCCTCACCTGATTTTTTGACACCAAGGGACCCTTCTCCTCCAACTCAGGACAGGGCTGCCCTGGAAATGAAATCAGAAATACTTGAAAAAAAACTGGGCGATTTCGGTATCCGTGGTGAGGTGGTGCGCATTGTTCCGGGGCCTGTAATCACAACCTTTGAGTACCGCCCTGCACCCGGTATTAAAATCAGTAAGATTGTCAACCTTTCCGATGATCTGGCACTTGCCCTCTCAGCTTTGAGCATACGCATTGTTGCCCCCATCCCGGGAAAGGACGTCATCGGCATAGAAATTCCCAATCAGGACAGGGAAATGGTAAGACTGCGGGAAGTGATTGAGTCTCCCTCCTTCATGCAGCACCCATCCCGCCTGACCCTCTGCCTTGGAAAAGATATTGAAGGCCGACCCGTTGTCGCACCAATGGATCACATGCCCCATATCCTAATTGCAGGTGCCACGGGAACGGGAAAAAGTGTGGGACTCAACAGCATGATCACAAGCCTCCTTTACAAGGCAAGGCCCGATGAAGTAAAACTGCTGATGATTGATCCCAAACGCATTGAGCTTTCCTTTTACAATGACATCCCCCATCTCATCTCCCCTGTGGTCACAGATATGAAACTTGCCACCAATGCCCTGTACTGGGCCGTTCGGGAAATGGAGAGGCGTTACGGACTGCTGGCGGATCACAAAACCCGCAACATTACAGGTTACAATAAAAAAATGCGGGAAACAGGTCTGGATGCACCCCTGCCCTTTATCGTTATTATAATTGACGAGCTTGCGGATCTCATGATGGTAGCCTCCAGGGATGTGGAAGTGGCCCTGGCCAGACTGGCCCAGATGGCAAGGGCTGCGGGCATCCACCTCATCCTTGCCACCCAGAGACCTTCAGTGGATGTTCTCACCGGTGTTATCAAGGCCAATTTTCCCACACGCATCTCTTTTCAGGTGTCTTCGAAGATTGACTCCAGAACCATCATTGACAGCATGGGAGCAGAAAGCCTTCTGGGTAATGGAGACATGCTTTATGTACCACCCGGCACCTCCCGCATCCAGCGCATCCACGGAGCCTTTGTCACGGAAGAGGAACTGACCCGCATCACGGACTTCATCAAATCCCAGGGGGAACCTGAATATATTCAGGACATAACAGAATCGGATCATAAAGAAGCTCCCGACACCGAAGAAACCGAATATGATGATCGCTACGATGAAGCCGTGGATCTGGTTCTCCGTACCCGGCAGGCCTCCATTTCTGCGGTGCAGCGTCATCTGCGCATCGGTTACAACCGTGCGGCAAGAATCATAGAAACCATGGAAAAGGAAGGAATTCTGGGGCCTGCAGATGGTGCCAGACCCAGAGAAATCCTTTTGCCAGCACCCGATGAAACCAATGGAAGTTTTGCCTGATGAGTGTATTTGAAGGACTGCAGAGGCTGTTCAGCCAGATCCCTGCCAAAGATAAAAATCCCGAAAAAAAACTGACCCTGCAAGAAAAAAATAATGATACGGACACATCCTTTGTATCAGAAAAACCTGCAGCGCCTGTCTGCCAGAAGCCTGTGAAAAAAAACAGGCAGGGTATTCCCCTTATCGAAACCCCAGTGGAAGATCTGTTCAAAGATATGCAGCATCCGGAGTCCTCTCCACCCACCTCCGGGAGACTGATTCAAAAAAGACCTCTTTCAGGTGCTGAAAAAAAGGTTTTTAAAAAGCAGAAATCCGGAAAGAATAATCCATCCCGCTTAAACAGCAAGGGCCTTCCCATTCTGGATCAGGAAACGGATCTGCTGATACAGATGGAAGCAGCAAGACCATACTTATCCAGCAAGGGAGAAAAGTTACCCTCCCACATCAAAAAAAAAGTAACCATGGCTGCGGGAAAAAAAACCAAGCCCCTTCTAAAGGATAAAAACGGTATCCCGCTTTTAAAAAACCATACTGATTTCACTGAAGTTTTTACTGAAAACATAAAAGAGACTGCCAGAACTGAAACAAAAAAATCATCCCCAACGCCGGATGTCGCCCTGTGGAAAGACGATGCTTATGATGATTTTTCCAAAAGCCTAAGGTCAACCCTTGGCAATAAAACCGGCAATATCCTGCTGAAGGAAAAAAAGGCCGGATTTCCCGCTTCTGCACCCATAACGCTGAAAGAACGTCTACGCCGTTATCCTCCGCCCCAGGAAAACCTTGATCTCCATGGTTTTTCAGGTATTCAGGCCAGACTTAAAACGGAGATCTTTCTGCAGCAGGCAAAGGAAAAGGGGACTTTCACCGTAAGGATCATCCCAGGCAGGGGGCTGCACTCGGATGGCCCTGCTGTGCTGCCTGATATTGTGGATCAGAAAATCCGTGAGATGGAAGAAGAAGGTCTGGTCCTGTACTGGAAATGGGAAAACGAGAAAAAAGTACCCGGTGGCAGCGTTCTTGTCTACATCAAGCATTTTGACCCATAGTTTTTTTTAACAAATTTAAAAAAAGACTTGAAAACTGGTTGTGTTTTGGTCAATATCAGACAAAACTTAACCTTAAATGCAGGAGGTTCCCATGCAAACCCAGGAAATAGGTGATAATGAACCTTCAGACAATTTCCAGGAGCCGGATGCGGCGCAACAGGCCAAGGTCGAACCCATCCGGCGGCTCAGAGACATCAAAGCCATTAAGGTTCTCATCAAAGACAGTCCCCGCAACTCTGCCCTCTTCACACTGGGTATCAACACCCCTCTGATGCCCAACGAACTTCTCCACCTCAAAGTCCATCAGGTCAGAAACTTAAAGCCCGGAGATTCCGTCACCATCATTGATGACAAATACGAAAAAGCAAAAACCATCCCAGTCAACCGCATTTCCGTACTGGCCATACAGGCACTTCTGGAAACGGACACCTACGAAGACGAAGATTTTCTTTTCAAATCCCAGCGGGGAAATCTGGTGGTTCCCTCCCTGCACAGGCTGGTCACCAAATGGTGTAAAAGCATAGGGCTTCCCGGTAATTTCGGGTCCCACACCCTGAGAAAGACCTGGGGCTTTCACCAGAATCACAGCTATGGCGTAGATATTTCAAAACTGATGAAAATATTCAATCACAGCAGCCAGAAACAGACCAGAGAATACCTCTGCATTGAGGAGCCAGAGGAAACGGATATTTTCCTTAACGAGCTTTAAAAAAACAGAATTACAGCTTTATAAAAAGAAAAACATAAAAAAACTTCCATAAAAACAAAAACTTTTTTTAAGACTGAAAGCAGAATGCCCTTTCAAAGGAATTCTGCTTTCAGTTTCTCTTCCGAATTCTTTAAAAAAATCCCTTACAGCCTTCAGCATCAGGTCTCTGCCCTCATTCATTTTCATACAAAATTCTTTCCCATTACTGTGAAAATAGCTTGCCCTGCACCATGCTCCCATGTATAGTGATTCGCAACCTGAACAGCATTTCACAAAATCACAGACGTACACCCAAGAAAATCACCGACCAAAGGAGGAAACCGTGTTGAAATTTTCCAGAAAGAATTTATTGATCATCGGCCTTGCGGCCCTCTTCCTCTGCGCCATGGCATCCGGTGCCTGGGCAAAGACCTATTCTAATATCCTCGTTTTCGGGGATAGCTTGTCGGATGTAAATAATATGAATACCGTAACTGAAGGCGCTGCGCCTCCCAGATTCAGTGACGGCAAAGTATGGATTGAATTTCTGGCTGAAAAAATAGGGCTTGAAGATAAACTCATTAACAAGGCATATGGAGGGGCAAAAACAACAGGGCACTTAAATGAGCAATTTAACAGTTTCGGTTTTAAGGAACAGATTAAAGCCTATGCTTCAAATAATAGAATTGATCCAAATGCACTTTTAGCTATATGGATAGGCGGTAATGATTTGAATGCTCATCTTCCCATTATTAGCTACAATACCGCACAGGATGCTAGCAATCCAGCAAATAATGGACCATGGGTTAAAGAGGCCATAGCGGCTATCCAAAAGCAATGGATAGAAAGCGGAAAAGAACCGGGTGAGCTGCCCGCATATCTTGGATCTGATGAAGGTAAAGCCAAGATAACAGAAATGGTAAACGGGAAAATCCAGATGTACCTGAGAGATGAAATTGTACTGAATATTGTCCACGGTATTCAGGCATTAGAACGCTCAGGAGCCAAAAACTTCCTTATACTTAACATTCCCGACCTTGGAAAAACACCTCAAGCAATTGAAACTGCAAGAATTGCTGCATCAGGAGCCATAGCTCAGGCTGCCCAGGCAGGCAAGACCATGAGCCAGGAGCAGGTTGCTGGGATTATCAAAGAAACACTGGGAAACATATCCAAGCTTACTGCTGCCTTTAATGACGTTACTATGATTGCCCTTCAAAACCTTTTCAGTGCCATGGGCCCCAATGCTGAATACAATTATTACAATGCTTTCAAATTTATGAATCAGGCAATTGCTCAGGCTGACGAAACATCATTCCCGATGAATCAAAGCCAAAAATATGCACCTGAAACAATAGCAGAGCAGCTTCTAGCAAATAATGCGTGGCAGATGGTTATTGAATCAGCAATGGGATCACCAATCGAGTATCCTGATTATCAGACAAGCTGGTTAAAACTTAAAGGGAGTGTTGTACCTCCTGCCCTTCCCAAAATTGAAGCGCAAACACCTCCGAATCCCAACCCCGGAGAAGCAGCAAACTATATTTTCTTTGATACCATCCACCCCACCTCCAAAGCCCATGAACTCCTGGCAAAAGATGTTCTTGCCAAAATGCAAGCAAGCAAACTACCTGCCCCAGCAACCCCAGCCAAGGTAGACAGCGAGATTGCAGGCAGCCCCTGTTTCATTGATGCCGCAGCCACCAGCCAGAACACCTTCATGATCTTCATGGGTCTTATGGCTGGTCTTGGTATGATGATGATCATCATTCGTAAAAACCACAACAAGGGATAACACCCTACTTACAGTACAAAGATAAAATACCAAGCCCCTTTCCGAAAGACTCCGGAAAGGGGCTTACTTTTTTCACAGCCACTTTTAAGACAAAAAAAGCCCAGGCAAAATGCCTGAGCCCTTAATTTTATTGTGGAGCGGGAAACGGGACTTGAACCCGCGACCTTCAGCTTGGGAAGCTGACACTCTACCACTGAGTTATTCCCGCAACAAGACTCAGTCTTCTTAATGCATTGCCAGAAACAAATCAACTTAAAAAGATACATGAAAGCCAGCCCGGCCTTCTTTTTCAGATTTTTCAGCCGCCTCCCCCACCACCACATGATGGCGGTGCAAAGCCACCGCTTCCCCTGGGAACCCCCTCGGGGCGGATGGCAGCACAGGACATCAGCTTTTCCGTTTTACCCGAACCACAGGAAGGACATGCGGGTTTAGGATCTTTCAGACGCATCAGCATTTCAAAGGTATGATCACACTTCATACACCGGTATTCATAGATGGGCATAGAACATCTCCTTGCTTCTGCAGAACACACAATAATTTTTCACCACAGAACAGATAAAAAACCTTCCAGCTCTTTCATTTTTCATTGTCACGGGCAGAAGTAAGCCTGAAAAGCATCAGGCTTTCCAGAATACGCTGCCCGACTGTCACAACCACAAAAAAGGTAAATATCAGCGTCAGAAAAACACCTGCCCTTGGAAAGAGAATAATCAATGTAAAAAAAAGAAAACTTTCACTGCGTTCCGCAAGCCCAGGCTGATACCTGAAACTTTTCCTTGTATCTCCCGGAAGAAGTGCTCCGTGGAGAAGAAGAACAGTTACTGAAATCAAAAGTGCCGCCATAAGAAAGAGCATCACAAGACGCAGCTCCGGCCGTACCAGAACCAGAGCCAGAATAATGGACACCTCCACACATCGGTCTCCCAGAACATCAAGGAAAGCTCCCGTTGCAGAAGTCGTTCCCCTTCTTCGGGCAAGGGTGCCGTCCAGCACATCAAAAAGTCCGGAAAACCACAAAAAAACAACAGCCCAGATCGGCGAATATTCCATAAAAAGACAAAAAGCAGACAGCATACCAAGAACAAAGGCAAGGAAAGTAAGATGCATAGCCGTCATGCCACAGGCATGGAAGGGCTTCACCATAAGATTAAAGAGGGGCTGAATCAAAGGCCGCAAACGACTGTCAAGCATGATACTGACTCCGTTACGTTTTCAAAAAAACACTTCGCCCGGCAAAGTCTTAGCAACTATATTCGGGGATGAACCTGGCTGTGTTTCCCGGCAAAAAATCACATATGCTTTTTAAATATCATGTACGACACGATCCTTACCAGTCTAGCTCTTCCACCACCCAAAAAAAAGCTTTTTCCATTCAAAGGTTCCGTGCTACCCTTACTCAACTGTAAAAAAACATTCCAAAATGACCCATAAAAGGCTTGAAAAACAAGAACATACCCTTTGCAAAGTTGAAATCATACCACCTTTTGCAGCCTGAAATTCTGGAGTTTCCATGCCAACACCCATCATCTGCAAGAAAACAGGCAGGCCTGTGTATGGTCACCATGGCGGACCCGTCACCATAAACCGTAAGGACTTTCGCTTACTGTCCGCCATGGGAAAAGCTGTTCCCGGATGGCTCCCTCGATTAAAATACAGACAGTTCATGTTTTTTGGCATTTCAGACCAGGATTTTTTTGCAGGAGTAGCCCTTGCTGATCTTAACTTTGCACAACAGGCCTTTTTCTACGTCAGACCTGCCACAAGCCAGCCCTGGGTCAATGCCTCAGCCATGTCCCTTCTGCCCGCAAACTCCATGGACCCGGAATCGGAATTCCCGGATTTTTTCTTTCAAAAATCCGGTCTCACACTCCGTTTTCAAAAAAACCTCCTTGAAGCAAAATATAAAGATGCGCACCTGCAAATTCTTCTCGGAGAAAGCCCGTCCCCCCTACGCCTCTGCACCCGCACCGGCTGGCGCGGATGGACCTTTACCCGTAAGGCAGCATCCATCCCTGCCAGCGGAAGTTTCCGTTGCAGGGATGTCCACAAGGACCTGTCACAGGAAAGCTGCCGCGCCCTTACGGACAGAACCTGCGGCATCCTTCGGAGAGAAACCTTCTGGAACTGGGCCGCTGCCACAGGAATCCTTGCCGACGGACAGGAATTCGGGATGAATCTTGCCTGGGGTGTCAATGAAACCGGTTTCACGGAAAACCGCATCTGGATAAACGGCCAGCCCCTAAACCTTGGCCCTGTTATTTTCAAAGTTCCCGAAAAACGCAGCAGCGATCCATGGCAGATTCACAGCGAGGATAAAAGCCTCTGCCTCATCTTTCAACCTTCATGGACCAAATCCCAGCGGGTCAATGCTGGTCTTATAGCTACGGATTTTATCCAGAATACCGGAATCTTTTCCGGAAAGATTCAAATCAGGGGAGATTCACCCCTTATTTTGTCTGATATGCCCGGCTGGACGGAAGATCATTATGTAAGGTGGTAAAGCTCTTCTTGACATTCTTTCCCCTGCATAGTATCCAATCGTGATTTTGACCTGTCTTCTAAAGGGACAGGTTTTTCCTTGCTCCGGGCTGAAAAATGATCGGGGCTTTAAACTCGAAAGGAGTTTTCATGAGAAGATACGAAACCATTTTCATTCTGGATCCGGATATTTCCGAAGAAGTCCGGACCCAGGTCCTTGAACGCACCACCGGAATGATTGAAGCAACTGGTGGTCAGATCGCAAAAATTGACGAGTGGGGCAACCGTAAACTTGCCTACCCCATAGCAAAAAAAGTCCGGGGTCATTATATCCGTCTGGATTATCTGTGCGAAGGTGATCTTATTTTTGAAATGGAACGCACCTTCCGCCTGGATGACAAGGTCCTCAAATTTCTCACCGTCCTCCTTGACAAGTTCAGCAGCCTTGAAAAAATCGAAGCCGAAAACATTGCTGCTGAAAAAGCCGCTGCTGAGGCTGCGGCTGCTCTGGAAAATGCCAGAGACAGAGATGATGATGACGATGATGACGACGATGATGATGATGACCGTAATTATCACAGGAAGGACTGATATCCATGGTAAATCCCAGAGCAGCCAAAGTATCAAGAAAAAAGAAAAGACGCGTTTATCACCGCAGGAAAGTCTGTCGCTTCTGTGCGGATACCAAAATAAAAATTGAATACAAGGACCCCAAAGGTCTGAAATATTTTGTAACGGAGCGGGGCAAAATCATTCCCCGCAGAATCACAGGTACCTGCTCCAAACATCAGCGGCTTCTGACAACGGCAATTAAGCGTTCCCGTAATATTGCCCTGATGCCTTTTGTCGGTAACGTTGACTAAGCCACAAAGCTCAGGGAGTAAAAATGGTTAGGGATGGGGAAAAAGGGATTGATATAAAAAATCTGGCCGGTATTTTCATACTGGCCGGGTTTCTTGCCACTGCAGGTGTACTGCTGCCCTTTGTGGGCGTCTTTCCTGCCCTTTTTCTCCCTCTGCCCATGCTGATTCTGCGCTTGGAAAACCGGGAGCCGTTTCCTGCCCTTATCCTTGCTGCCCTGGTGCTGGGTATCCCGCTCCTTTTTACGGGCAGGATTACATCGGATCTGATTTTCTATGCAGGAATGCTTCTTTACGGCTTTGCCATGGGAGAGGGCTGGCGACAGGGAATCAGCAAAGAAGTCTTTGTTCTCAAAGGCCTTCTTATGGTTCTGGGTGCAGGATGTGCCGCCGTCATCTTACTTGCCATCGGTCAGGGCACGGGTCCCCTGGCGCTGATAGAACAGCATGTGGCTGCCAATCTGGCCATGACCCTTGAAATTTACCGCCAGATGGAAATGCCAGCAGAAACACTGGCGCTTTTTGAAGCAGCCATACCAAGGCTTGAATACACCCTGACCCGTCTGCTGCCTGCCATTGCCGCCTTTATTCTTATTTTTGCGGCCTGGCTGAATCTTCTGGCAGCAAGACCCATGGCCAGACACAGAAAAATTCAGGTTGCGGATCTCGGGCTTTTCAGAAACTGGGGTGTACCGCCCAATTATATATGGGGAATGATTTTTGCGGCCCTTATTCTTATGGTGCCCATCCCCCTTGTGCGTATTATGGGTGTCACCTGCCTGCTTGTGCTTTTGCCCATGTATTTTCTTCAGGGCATGGCCATTCTGGCATACTGGTTCCATCACCGGGCTGTACCCCCCATCATCAGAAACGCCCTTTATGCCCTGATGCTTATACAGCAGATCCTTTTTCTGGTTGTTCTGGTTATCGGTATTTTTGATACCTGGCTGAACTTCCGTAAACGCATAGAGAAGAAACCACAGCCCTGACAGATATCCTCACAGACCCATTGGAGGTTCATATGAAAGTTATTCTTAAAGAAACCATAGAGTCCCTCGGCATCATCGGATCCGAGGTGAACGTGGCGGACGGGTATGCACGCAACTACCTGCTCCCCCAGAGCAAGGCCATCCCTGCCACTCCCCAGAACCGCAAGGTTATGGAGCAGATGAAGGTCCGTGTTCAGGCCCAGATCGCCAAGGAAAGATCCATTGCCGAAGAACTGGCTGTCCGGCTCAACGAGATTTCCATCACTCTTTCTGCCAAAGTGGCCGATGAGGGCAAACTCTACGGATCTATAACTGTTCAGGACATTGTACGTGCCCTGCAGGAACAGAACGTTGAAGTAGAAAGACGTCAGCTTCTTCTTCCCGAACCCATCAAAGCCCTTGGCACCTACAAGGTACCTGTGCGGGTTTACAAGGGCGTTGAACCGGAAATTACAGTGGAAGTGGTTCCGGCTGCCTGATTGTCCCGATTTTTAAAAAAAACATCTTTATCAGGCGGAAAGCCCCATGGTTTTCCGCCTGATAATGTTTCGGGTAAGAGGCATATTCCAAAGAGGTATACATGGTTGAAAATTCCCCTGCTGTAACAGATCCACTCTTTTCCCGCACACCGCCCCACAGTCCCGAGGCGGAAACCTCCCTTTTAAGTGCCATTCTCATTGACAACGATGTCCTCATGGATATTGTGGATATTCTCAACCCTGAACATTTCTACCGGGCAGCCCACCAGAAAATCTACGGGGCAGCCATTTCCCTTTTTGCCAAAGGTCAACCTGCAGATCTGGTTACCGTTGCAAATGCTTTGCAGGATTCAGGACAGCTTGAAAATGTCGGGGGAGCCGCCGCACTGGCCCGCATTGTGGATACCATTCCCATTGCACCCAATGCCGTTGAATATGCAAAAATCATCCGGAACAAGGCATCCTTACGCAGGCTCATTGAACGGGCCACCCAGATTGTCGGCAAGTGTTTTTCCAATGCCGATGACGTGGATGGTGTCATAGACTTTGCCCAGAGTGTGATCTTTGAAATTGCGGAAAACAAAACCCGAAAAGCCTTTTCCCCCCTTCAGCAGCTCATAGATATAAATATTGATACCATTGAGCAGCAACAGGGCAGCCAGAAAGATATTACAGGCATCCCCACAGGCTACCGCAGGCTGGACCAGCTGACTTCCGGGCTACAAAACTCCGACCTTCTGATTCTTGCGGCAAGGCCTGCCATGGGAAAAACCTCCTTTGTGCTCAACCTTGCCAGAAACGCCGCCGTGGAAGCCGGTGTACCCGTGGCTATTTTCTCCCTGGAAATGAGCAAGGAGCAGCTTTCCATGCGCCTTCTCACCGCAGAAGCCCGCGTGGAATCAGGAAAGGTACGGGGCGGCTCCCTGTCTCCCGATGAATGGAACCGCATCAATACCGCCGCCTCCATCCTTTATGAAGCACCCATATACATAGATGATTCTCCGGATGTCTCTCCCATGGATATCCGTGCCAAAGCCAGACGCTTAAAGATGGAAAAGGGACTTGGACTTCTTATCATCGATTATTTGCAGCTGATGCGGGGCTCTTCCCATTCGGACAGAAGGGATCTGGAAATTGCAGAAATCTCAAGGTCTCTCAAAGGGCTTGCCAAGGAACTTAGCATTCCCGTTATCGCCCTTTCCCAGCTCAACCGCATGCTGGAGCAGAGGGCAGATAAGCGCCCCATGCTTTCGGACCTCAGGGAATCCGGCTCTCTGGAACAGGATGCTGATATTGTTATGTTCATCTACAGAGATGAAGTCTATAATAAAGATGAAAACAACCCCAACCGGGGAAAAGCGGAAATTATTCTGGCAAAACACAGAAACGGTGCCGTAGGAACGGCCCACATGGCCTTCCTGGGTGCCTATACACGCTTTGAAGACCTCGCCGCAGGCGAATACCCCCACTGATTGAAGGTATCCTATGCCCAGTGTATTCGGTAACACAGGCGGGTTAAAAACCCGACAAATCAAACAGCTGGAATCCCTTTATAATCAGAGGATTCCCCAGGACTGCATCCTCCCCGAAGATCTTGCAGAGGAAATCTGCGCCCTTTCCAGAACCATGAACCGCCAGCTCGGCCTTGCCATAGACAGGGGCGGCAAGGTAGTCCGGGTGATTGCAGGGGACGCAAAGGAAATTCTCATTCCGGATCTTTCGGATTTCAGAACAGCACCGGGACGGCTCAGGGGCATCCGCATCGTTCACACCCATATCAATGGTGAGGCTCTGACGGAAGATGACCTCACAGACCTTGCCCTCCTGCGCTTAGACCTCATCTGCGCCCTCTGCACTTCCCAGAGGGGAAACCTTGAAAAGGTGCATGTGGCCCACGTACTACCGGGCAATGACCGGGAACACCCCTGCCATGTTCTCCCCCCCGGCCATGGGGAACTTCTGGAAAACGACTGCCTGAATTTCATTCTGGAACTGGAAGATGAAATAGGCAGAACCGGCTCCCTGCGTGATGCCCCCAAGGGTGCGGAAAGGGCCATACTTGTGGGCGTTTCAAAGCTCAGCAAGGCGGAATCCGATGCCCATATGGCAGAGTTGAAGGAACTGGCGGAATCCTGTGGTGTCCATGTCATCGGTCACGTCACCCAGACCCGCCAGAAACCGGACCCCAAAACCCTTATGGGTCAGGGCAAACTGAAGGATCTCTACCTCATGGCCCTTCAGGATGCCGCCACCCTCATAATTTTCGATCAGGAACTCTCCCCTGCTCAGGTTAGAAACGTCAGCGACCGCATGGAACTCAAGGTCATGGACCGCACCCAGCTCATCCTTGACATCTTTGCCCGAAGGGCCAGAAGCAGGGAAGGCAAGCTACAGGTAGAACTCGCCCAGCTGAAATATCTTCAGCCGAGACTTTCCGACAAAAATACAGCCATGAGCAGGCTTACTGGCGGTATCGGCGGCAGGGGCCCCGGAGAAACCAAGCTTGAAATCAACCGGCGGCGGGTCAGGGAGCAGATTCTCAAACTGGAAAAAGCCGTGGAAGAAGTGCACAGCAACAGAAAACAGCAAAAAGCCCTGCGCAACCGTCAGGGGCTTCCGGTTTTTTCCATTGTGGGCTACACCAATGCTGGTAAATCCACCCTGCTCAATACCCTTACCCAAAGTAAAATTGAGGCAAAGGATCAGATGTTTGCCACCCTGGACCCCACCTCAAGGCGGCTGCGCTTCCCTGAAGATGTGGAAGTAATCATCACGGATACCGTTGGCTTTATCCGCAACCTGCCCAAAGAGCTGGTGGCGGCCTTCCGTGCCACACTGGAAGAACTGGAAAACGCAGATATCCTTCTCCATGTCATTGATGTCTCAAATCCTTCCTGGGAAAAACAGGTGGCCAGCGTGGAGACTGTCCTTGAAGAGCTGGATCTGACAGAAATTCCCCAGATAAGGGTATTCAATAAAATGGATCTGGCCGGGGAAGAAGAAATGGAAAAAGCTCTAAGACAATATCCGGGCATTGCCGTTTCTGCACTGGACAGGGCCAGCCTGCGTCCTCTCTTGGAAGAAATGCAGACCATGCTCTATTCCCATACCGGAGCAAAGCCTTTTAGCCAGAACGAAGATGAGCTACATTGACACTTAACGGTAAAAGGCCTATACCGGAGCCAGTGAAAAAACGGTTTTTTATGCTTGCCGTTTCACTATGACAGACATTTTTTATTTTATAGATGTGTATCTTAATAAATTCACATCCACACATTCGAAGTCCCATGGAGTCCGATACCCATGAAGCAAGCCCCGTATAAAGCAGGCAGACACGACGACACCCTTGAGTGCTACACCCGTTTTCGCATGGATGACCGTATATGCCGGGAATTCTGTGCCGTCCGTCTCCGCTGTCTCATTGCCCAGCAGCAGCAGCTGGAGGCCATCTTCCATAATGATGATATATTCTTCATGTCCGAAGAAAATCCCATGAACATGCAATAAATAAGGGGGCCAATAATGGCCCCCTCTGTATTTCATATAAGCCCTTATTAAGGGTCTGTCTTCAGTCTTCTAAATAAAACCCTTTTCCTTCAGACGTTTGCCCATTTCTTCGGCAAGGGCCATCAGCCCCGTAAGGGGACGTATAAAGACCTCGAAACGCTGAATCTTTCCTTCATCATTGAACTCAATCAGGTCAATACCCTTGACGGATTTTTCCCCCACATCGGCACTGAACTCCAAAGCCCAGTTGTTTCCCTGAACCAGCTCCCTGTGGTATGTAAAATTCTCAAAAACCTCTATCACCGTTCCCAGCATGACCATGGCTTCCATGCGTGTATTCTTAGGCTTCCATAAAGCAGGGGAATAAAACTGCACATCCTCTGCCAGCATGGATTCCAGTGCCTCAATGTTCCGGTTGAAAACCACATCATGCCATACCTCAAGTTTTTTTCTGCTGATTTCGTCCATTTTTTCCTATTCCTTCAGCTCACAGGTATCATTTAAGTCTTTGGCCATTGTTTCTAAGAAGACAGCGGATTTCACCATTTTTTCTATGTCTTCACGCATACGCTCCACCGCTTCACTCAGGGCCACCACATGATCTGCAACCTCATCGCTTCTCTGAGCGGAATCACCGATACGGGCAGCAATATCCTGAATAACCACGCTCTGCTGTTCCACAGCTGCCGCAATGGAGTCCTCCCCTTCCCGAATCTGGGAAATGGTAAGACTGATGGCCTTATTGCTCTGTACCACCTTTTCCACAGTGGCTTCATTACCGGAGATGTGGTTACGGATTTCTTCCGTTGCTTCCCTGGTTTTTCGGGACAGATCCTTGATTTCACCGGCCACAACGGCAAAGCCCTTACCCGCCTCTCCTGCACGGGCTGCTTCAATGGTGGCGTTCAGGGCTAAAAGATTGGTCTGTTCGGAAATTTCCTGAATCACCGCCGTCACATTACCGATACGACGACTGCTTTCGGAAAGATGATCAATCATTTCATTGGCCGAATCCGCCTCCTTCACGGCAGACCTTGCAACACCAGCCCCTTCATTCACCCGGTCCCGAACCTCTGTGATGGAAACGGAGGTTTCCTCCACTGAGCTTGCCATGACATGGAGAATTTCTTTAATATCCTGCGTAATTTCTTTAGCTTCCGATGAAATACGGTAGGTATGGGCAATTTCTTCCCCCATGCTGGCACTGCCTGCAGCCAAAGCCTTTGAAGCGTCAAGAAGATCGCAGGCATTGCGGGTTGTCCGCTCAAAAACCTCCTGCAGATTTTCCATATGCCGGGCCAGTTCAGCGGAAGATTTTGCCTGGGCTTCCATAGCCTTCTGCTGTTTCCCATCGGCCTCCTTCTGGGCAGCCATGGCCTTCACACGCATACGCTCAATCACATACATACATACGGCAATGGATGTCAGCTGCCTTACAAAATCTGCGAATCTCAACTCTGCCCGCTGTAGCGCATCCACATTAAAAACAGGAAAAACAATACCCATCTGTGGAGCGTAATTAAAAAAGAGAAGGGCCAATCCCATTGTAAGTGACCAGCCCACACAGGCCCAGAGTCCCTGAAAAACGGCCGCCAGCACGGGAAAAACCAAAAGCCAGTTCAGGGCACTGGACTCCATACCTCCGGTTCGCCAGATATAAAAAAGAAAATACCAGGCCAGAAGCGTCATCATGTAGGCGGCGGCCACCCTTGAAGAAAGGAGCATTTTCTGTAAAAAAGGGGCAAAAATAACACCGAACATTACAAAAAGAATGTTGGTTGCAAGGATACTCTCTCCCATCCGGAACCAGCGAATGGTTGTCAGCAGAAAAAGAGTTGCAGCAAAAAAGGTAAAAATCACAAGAAAAACCGCGACCCTTTTTTTCTCCGGATTATCCGAGAATTCTTCCGGAACAAAAAAATTCCAGAAAGCATCCTTATATGCACCCATCTGTCTCCCCCTTTATATACTCTGCCACCTGTTATTTTACAAAAATATAGCTGTAAAACCAATGGTTTTTATAATAAAGCCATCCACTTTTCCAACTTATGCACTTTCTTATAATGATACTTTGAAAATTTATGTTTTATTAGCAGAAATCCGAAGTAAGAACAAGGTTTCGAATCCATTACTTTTCCATGGAAGTAAATTCATATCATTATACCTTGTTTTTTTTGCTAAAAATAAGTTCATTTGCAAGCAGGCAGGCAAAAACCATTGATTTTAGAACCATCAGCTCCTAATATCATAAAATTAACTAAACACTTTTAAAAACCGTATACAGATTCTCAAAGCTTCCCATGACAGAGACATTCGGATAAAACGGGGGGATCCATGTACAGAATTTTCAAATCCGAAGAAAAAAACTGTCTTCTTTTAAGGATGCGGGGCCTTATCACAGAAGAAGAGGCCATCCGGCTGATTCAGGAACTCACCGCCAGTATGCGGTCAATGCGCAAAGACTTTGGCCTTTGTTTAGACATGAGGGAGTTAAGCCCAAGGACAGAAGACAATGCCGACTTTATGGTAAAAAGCGCCCTCCGAATCATGGCCATTAAAAAACCTGCCATGGTTGCCCGCATCGCCCTGCCCATTGCGCTGATGCGTATGGACAGAATTTATGCGGAAACACAGCTACCCGTTACCTTCAAGGTCAAAAATGCCACAAGCATGAAGGGTATGCTTGCCCTGCTCACCAACCACCGGCTGGAGGTCTCCAAGACTCTGGCAGAATGGATACTCACCCTTCCCGAAGATATTGAAAAAAATCTGCTTGGGGAAAATGATGCCCCTGCAAATAATAAAGACTCTCTGCCGGAAATGCCCCCCTTTATTCGCGGATTTTCCATCACCGGCAACCCAGTACGCCATGAACTGATCCGCATTGAGGTGGATACGGATCAGGATTTCTATGACACACCCTATACCTTTGAATTTGCCTACCGCAGGCAAAGCCCCTCAGCCACCTGGAACCTGATGCCCAAAACAGATAAAAATCATTCCAGAAACTGTCGGTTCGAGGATGCGGGAGAATATGAAATTTATATACGCATTACCCGCAACCAGAAAGACTTTACCAACCCTCTTTTAACGGAACTCCGTATCCCCATATATATATCACCGGTATCCCTTGAAAAACGCAGCCGGACACAGGCAAAAAAAGATACTGATTTTCCCGCCAAAGGCCAGAGATGCTTCCTGCTGCTCAACAAAAACACCACTGATCCTCATTTTTTAAAAACCATCATTTATGAAGTCAATATGGATACACAGATGGTGGTTATCGCCCAGACTTCCCCTGCCCTGAAAAGTCTTAAAAGTGTTGACTCCCTTGACCTTGTTTCCACGGATCAGAATCACCCGGAAGATGGCAGACCCGGCCTGCAGATCCTTTCCCTGGAAGCCCTTTCAAGGTATATTCTGCCCGATGGTCAGGCACGGGAAGCCCTGATGCTGCGCTTTACCCTTCCTATACGTCAGACCGGCCTGAGGAGCGAACGTAAGGCTTACCGCTGCTCCTGCCAGCCCTACACAAGCCTTATGGCCGGGAAAATCAGATTTAAAGATACGACCTTCACATCAAAAAACGATTTCAGATTCAACGATATCTCCATGACAGGTATCGGTCTGAAATTCCCTCCGGGCTACGAAACAAAACTGCCGGATACAGGCAACACCTTTCTTCTGGAACTCTTTTTTGAAGCTGTGGAAGGAACCCTTGCAGACATCCATATCAATGCAGAAATCAAGCTAGTAAGAAAAAAAACCGACAGCACCAATGAAGAAACCTCTGCAGGGTTCACCTTTTCACAACTGGATGCAGACCATGAAACCCTTCTGGCCCGTCACATCAATGCAATTCAGCTTCTGGAGCGCCAGCGCCTGCTAAATGAAAAACGGAGCTGATGCATCCGTAACCGTTTAGATCTGGTTATTAAAAAAACCACCAGGTCCGGAGTCCGCCATGGTTCGCCCCTTTTCCATATCCCTGAAGATTCCAGTAGTTTTTTTTCTCATTGCCCTCCTCATGACCCTGCTTTCTACGGTTTTCATGGTGATTCAGGATAGCAGACAGGCAATGAAAAACACGGAAAAGACCCTGGATCAGATTGAAGAAACCTACACAAAAGCCCTTGCCTCACTGATATGGAATATGGGCTCCGATGAAATACGACTGATGGCGGACGGTATTAACAATATTCCCGGTGTTATGCATGTAATAATCACAGATGACAAACAAAAAATTCTGGCGGAAAAGGGAGAAGAATCCATCTCAGGCCTGAGCCGGACCTATCCCCTTTACCAGCCAGAAGGCCTTGTTCCCTTCAGTATCGGTTCCCTGACGGTCACCATGGATCTGGATGCCCTCAACCGAAACATACGTTTCAGCGCCCTGCGTATTCTCACAGCAAGGGCCATCGACCTTATGCTCATGGGGCTTGTATTCCTTTGGATCATACATCGTCTTATCACCCGTCACCTGAAAACCATGGCAGGCTACACCCAGCAGATGAATCTGGACAGACTGGAAACCCCCTTGCATCTTCAGGGCAGAAAACCGGGTAATCCAGCCGATGAGCTGGACATTGTTGCGGACGCCATCAATACCATGCGGGTATCCATAGCAGAAACTCTGGAGCAGAAGGCTGAAAAGGCCCGCATGGAAGGGGAACTGAGGGCTGCGGCCAACATACAGAAAGTACTGCTACCCACCCATCCTCCGGACATTAAACTTCTGGATCTTGCCTTTTCCTTTGAACCGGCCCTTGAAGTCAGCGGCGACTACTTCGACTTCTTCCCTCTGGACGATCACCGCTTAGGCATTGTAATTGCCGATGCATCTGGCAAAGGCATTCCAGCAGCACTCATCGCCAATGCCGCACGGGTTCTCCTGATGGCCAACCCCCGGCAGCAGGACAGGCCGGAAGCACTTTTCAAAACCCTCAACCGCACCCTGCCCCAGACCATGGGCATGGGCCACTTTCTCACCATGAGCTATCTGCTGCTGGATACGGATCAAAGGGAACTAACCCTTGTATCCGCAGGACATGATCCTGTTTTTATAAAAAAAGCATCAGGAGAAATTCTGTCCCTCAAGCCACCTGGCTATCCTTTTTGCCGTTTGCATCAAAAAACATTTGACTTGAGACTGAAAAGCCTTACGCTATCATTTGAGCCCGGTGATACCATATTTGCCTATACAGACGGGCTCAGCGAAAGCCTTTCTCCTGAACAAATACCCTTTGGAGAGCAAGGCATCCGGAATGCGATGGCCGCCCCCCATACCAGCGCAGCAGACCTTATAAGGCATATGCAGAACCGTCTTTCGGACTTCTGCCAGCATATAGAACCCTGTGATGATGTAACCCTGGTGGCAGTCTGTTTCTGTAGGCAGCCACAATAAGGAGAATGGCCATGCATGACATACTTCCTTTGTTTCTGGAAGATCCTATGACCAGCCTTGCAAGCCAGGCAAAGGCATTAGGTATACCGGAAACGGATATACAGAGGATCTGCATGGAAACAGACTGTCGGCTGCGACTTGTTTTTCCCGCAGAAACCAGACAGCTAGAGCTTATAAGAAGACTTGCCCGAAACACGACAGAAAAAACTCCGGGACTGGATTCCGATGCTGCCTATGACATTGCCCTTGCCCTGGACGAGGCCTGTACCAATGTAATTTCCCATGCCTACGGCACCCATGATCCCAGTGCCTTAATAGAAGCCGAAATCCGCATTTCTTCAAAGGATGTGACCATCATCCTTACGGATCATGGTGTTCACGGACATAGCTTTCATCCTGACAAACTGCCTCCTCCGGATATAAAAGCCCTGTACACCAATCCAAAACCCGGCGGCCTTGGCTTCCATCTTATAAAAAAAATCATGGATGAACTTAGTTATGAAAAGGGACCGGACAATGCCAACAGGCTGACCATGAAACGCTATCTTTCCAGATCAGGATAGCCTCCCCTTATCTTTTTAACCCTGTCTCCCTGAACCCTCAACAATTCCCTTATTTTAGTGAGGCCAGCCATGCTTGACATACGAAGACAGAACTTAAATAATATTGAAACCATACACCTTCAGGGAATTCTAAATGCGGAAACCAGCCCTCTGCTGGAAGAAATTCTCCATGAATTATCCAAACAACCCCTCCCCATGATTCTTCTTTGCGTGGAAAATCTCGAATACATCAGCAGTGCAGGCATGGGATGTTTTATCGGAGCCATCGGCGGCATCCGTAAAAAAGGGGGAGACCTCCGCTTTGCAGGCATGCAGCCCCGGGTGAAACGGATTTTCACCCTTTTAGATATGGAAGATTTTTTTTCCCAATTCGATTCCATGGAAAAGGGACTGGCCAGTTTTTCAGACAAAAAATAAGAGACCACCATGAAACAGCCTCCCACCGAAATCTACCCACTGAACGATGCCATGGTACAGCTCATCGCTGAGCTTGGCCAGACGGCTTCCCCTGAAACTTTCCATCAGCTTCTTACTGACTTTATTCTGGAACATACAGGCCTTGAAACCTGGCTGGGCATCCATGAATACCCCCATGAAGGACATTTTGTTTTTTCCTGTGGCCTCAACCCTGCACCCTTTTCCTCCTTAAACATTGATCCTGAGAAATTGCCTTCTCTTTATTCCGGGCAAAGCCTGCTCATGGATCAGAAACCCGACCACAACCTTGCTGTCATGCCAGTTTTATTCGGAAAGAAAATCATTGCCATTCTGGCATCTCCATCCTCCTTCTTTGAAAAAATGCTCCTTGAAGCACCTTTTCTGCAACAGCTTGCAATACTGACTGGCCTTGTCATCCATCATTTTTTCATACGTCAGGATCTGGAAAAACGTAAAAACGAAATGGAACTGAAGGTCTTTGAGCTGGCTCTCCTGGAAGAAGTAGGGACCAGCCTGAGCCCGGAGCTGGATACGGTTACCATCGCTAAAAAACTGCTGCTTTGCGTTACTGGCTATCTCACGGCCACCTCTGCCTGTTTCTATCTTCAGAATGAAAAAAATATTTTTACACGTGTGGCACTTACAGGTACCTCAAAAAAATCCCTTCCCATGGAAATAGCGCTGCCCGAAGAACCCTCACCCAAAACATGGCCCCGGTTTATAGAAAAAGATCCTTACCAGCGTTCCTTTTTTTACCTTTTTCTGGACAACATGGGAATGGAGCTGCTTTTTCCCCTTATGGACGGAAAAAAAATAACAGCTTTTATAATGTTGGGACAGAGCGCAAAAAACCGTCTCCATTCAAAAGAAGAACTGAGCCTTGCCGCTGCCATGATTTCCCAGGCCCTGTCTCCCCTTAAAAATGCGGCCCTGTATACGGACCTGAAAAAAAATAACGAAGCACTGGGCAAATCCCTTGAATGCCTGAAAAAAGAAATAAAGGAAAAAGAGCAGGCCCAGGAAAAACTCCTTGAATATCAAGGTGTGGTGGCAGCATCTCAAGATCCTGTGGCCCTCATAGGTCAGGATCACTGCTTTGTCATGGTCAACCGGGCCTGTGCCCAGGCCTTTGGCACCGTACCTGAAAAACTTACAGGTAGAACCGTCACCTCTGTAACGGACACGGAACTTTTCCAACACAAGCTAAAAGACCCCCTGATGCGCTGCCTTGCCGGAGAAACCGTTCGTTTCCGTTTTTCGTGGTCCTTTCCTGAGTGGGGTCTGCGTCACATTGACGTAGCTGCCTACCCCTATCAGGACCCGCATAAGAAAAAAAGTGCCGCCATTTTCATCCTGCGGGATATCACTCAGATGCAGGAAATGGAAAACCGACTGCTCCAGTCCCAGAAAATGGAAGCCATAGGCACCCTTGCAGGTGGCATAGCCCATGATTTCAACAACATCCTTGCAGGTATCATGGGATACACGGAACTTTCCATGGCCAGACTGGAAAAGAATCACCAGGCAAGGACTTTTATGGAAAAAGCCGTTACCGCCTGCAAGAGGGCATCGGATCTGGTCAAACAGATCCTTTCCTTTTCCCGTGGAGACAGTGCCCACATCAATATGCGTCCCCTCTGCCTTACGGAAATAACCGAAGATGTGCTGAAACTGATGCGGGCCAGCCTACCTGCTCCTTTAGAAATCATCCTTGCTCAGAAATATTCACCGCTTCCCGTCCTCGGTAATGCCACCCAGCTTCATCAGGTCATCATGAACCTCTGCACCAATGCAGCCCATTCCATGCCGGATGGTGGCACCATCACCATCGGTCTGCACCGGATAGAGGCGGACCATCAGCTTATCTCCCTTAACCCTGCCTTCCGAAAAACCGCTTATGCGGAACTCATGGTGCAGGATAATGGCACCGGTATACCTGACTCTTATATTTCCCGAATCTTTGAACCCTTTTTCACCACCAAGGCTCAGGGCAAGGGTACAGGCATGGGCCTTTCCATCAGCCATGGCATAATTGGCAATCATGGGGGACTGATTCTTGTGGAAAGCCAGCCGGACAAGGGCAGTACCTTCCGGGTTTTTCTTCCTCTGCTTGAAGAAGGTTCAACAACACGCAGGAATGAACCCGTACCAGCCATGCCCAAAGGAGGCCGGGAACGCATTCTGCTTGTGGAGGATGAACCGGATCTGCTGCAGCTTTGTGCAGAAATTCTCTCTGGCCTTGGTTATGAAGTCCGGCCTGAGTCCAGACCGGAACATGCACTTAAGATATTTATGCAGAGTCCTGAAAATTTTGATCTGATTATTTCAGATCAGATGATGCCCCGTATGACAGGGGTGAATCTGGCACAGCATATGCTGGCCCTCAGGCCTGATATTCCTTTTTTACTCTGCTCAGGCTTCTCCGAAGCCCTCTCCCCGGACATACTTGAAAACATGGGCATACAGAGTTTTCTAATGAAACCCTTCACCCGCAGCCAACTGGCCACAGCCGTCCGTCATCTGCTGGACGGATGCCACCTGCAGACACATACCTGAAAATGAAAAGCCTCCTCCTTTACATCCTTATAAGAGATGCTTAATTTAGCTGGAATTATTTAGGCCCTTATGGGACCGCTTTGATGGAATGGAATACTGTTCTGCCACAAACCCTGACTCAGGTTATAATGGCAGAACCTATACCAGCAGCACATTTACCCTTATGATAGAATTCTGGCTCTTCAGCACCTTTAAACAAGAGATTCAGGCAGGAGAAAAAATGATCTACGATACCTTAAATGAACTTCTGGAAGCCCGCTTCAGTCAGAAAGCCCCCGAAGATCCCGTTGTTTTTATCTATGATGAAGATCTTTCACAACTGGAAGAACTTCTCACACCTGGACCTGACGGCGAGCGCATCTTCAATGCTCCCCTCGTATTTCAAAAAGCCGCACAGCTTGGCTACTGGTGCGAAGCGGACTGGGATGAAAAGGGCGGCGGTTTTGTCTTTGCCCTTGCAAACCGGGTAAACTGATACCCTGACAGTATAAGAAAAAGAAAACCCCCGAACAGGCTCTTCTGCCAGTCCGGGGGTTTTCTATTTTACATTATTTTTAACCAAAATCAGATGGCTTTCATGCTGGTCATGTAGTTACGCAGGGTCCGGCCGATTTCTTCCACAGGATGATTGCGAATGGCCTCATTAATGGCAATGAGCTTCTTATTGTCCACGGCATTGCCGGTAAAGGTTATTCCTTTACCGATCACGTCAGTATCAATTTTTGCCATAAAATCCTTCAGCAGGGGAACACAGGCCTGGGTGAAAAGGTAGTTGCCGTATTCCGCAGTATCGGAAATAACAACATTCATTTCATAAAGCTTGTTCCGGGCAATGGTATTGGCAATCAGCGGTGTTTCATGGAGAGACTCATAGTAGGCGGATTCCGGCTGCATACCTGCTTCGGTCATGATCTCAAAGGCAAGTTCCACACCGGCTTTTACCATGGCAATCATAAGAATACCCTTATCAAAATACTCCTGCTCGGGAATGTCCGCTTCCTGAACGGGGCATTTTTCAAAGGCGGATTCACCGGTTTCCGCACGCCACTTAAGAAGATTGCTGTCGTTATTTGCCCAGTCCTTCATCATGTTCTCAGAAAAAGCACCCTCAAGGATATCGTCCATGTGCTTTTCATAAAGGGGCTTCATGATGTTTTTCAGTTCTTCGGCCAGCTCAAAGGCTTTTACCTTTTCAGGGTTGGTAAGCCTGTCCATCATGTTGGTGATACCGCCATGCTTCAGGGCTTCGGTGGTCACTTCCCAGCCCTTCTGCACCAGTTTTGCGGCATAGGCCTTATCAACACCCTTTTCCACCATTTTATCAAAGCAGAGCAGAGAGCCGGTCTGGAGCATACCACAGAGAATGGTCTGCTCTCCCATGAGATCAGACTTTACTTCCGCAACAAAAGATGAATGCAGAACACCGGCGCGGTCGCCACCGGTACCGGCACAATAGGCCTTGGCAATTTCAAGACCATCGCCATTGGGATCATTTTCTTCATGGACGGCAATGAGGGTGGGAACACCAAAGCCGCGCACATATTCCGCACGGACTTCAGAACCCGGAGATTTGGGGGCCACCATAATGACAGTGATATCTTCACGGATTTTCATGCCCTCTTCCACAATGTTGAAACCATGGGAATAGGAAAGGCAGGCACCTTTTTTCATCAGGGGCATGACCCGGGAAACAACAGGGGTGTGATATTTATCCGGAGTAAGATTAAGTACCAGATCTCCCTTGGGAATCACATCTTCATAGGTGCCGTAATTAAAATTGTTTTCCGAAGCAAGCTTCCAGGGGAGCAGCTTTTCGGAAATTTCCTCATCCCGCAGGGCATAGGTTACATCAAGGCCGCTGTCTCTGAGATTCATGCCCTGATTAAAACCCTGGGCACCACAGCCCACGATCACAATTTTTTTGCCTTTAAGCTTTTCCACGCCGTTGAACTCGGAAGGATCCATAAAACGGCACTGTCCCAGCTGCTTGACTTTGTCACGAAAGGTAAGGGAAGAAAAATAATTTGTCATCTGCTTGCTCCTGCCTGAATAGGGGTTTGATCTGCAAAAGAATTCTTACAATATTTCAGGGACTGTATTGTATTTGCCACATTGCGTAAAGTGATTTAATAGAAAGCATAAGTTTCATTTTATGCAAGAATACCCTGATGGAGACAAACCCATGCACATAGAAGAACTGGAGCTGTTTCTCAGCCTTGCCAGAACCCGTCACTTTCAGAAAACAAGTGCCCAGAGCAATATCAGCCCTTCGGCCCTGTCCCGTGCCATTCAGCGGCTTGAAGGCCATGTGGGAGAAAAACTTTTTGAAAGAAACAACAGAAACGTTTCCCTTACACCGGCAGGCCTTGTGTTCCGAACCTACGCGGAACAGATACTGAAAACATGGAAAGAAGGCAAACAGGCCCTTTCCCTTGATCAGGGAATTGTTTCCGGAGAAATTACCATCTACTGCTCCGTAACGGCAGCCTATGGTATCCTTCCGGATATTCTGGACGGATTCAGAAACAAATTTCCCGAAGTGCACATCAAGCTGGCCACAGGCGATGCGGAAAGTGCACTGGAACAGCTTCAGAAAGGAGATACGGACATTGCCATTGCCGCCATCCCGGAAAATCTGCCCGAGCACATGCTCTCCATGGAGGTAGCCAAAACACCTCTGGTATGGATACGATCTAAAAAAAATGACTACCACACAGGCCCTGACTGGAATGACACCCCGCTGATTCTGCCCAAACAGGGCATTGCCAGAAAACGCTTTGACCGCTGGCGCAAGGAAATGGGAATCAAACCCCGCATCTACGCCCAGGTAACTGGTAATGAAGCCATCATTGCTATGGTCCATCTGGGCTGCGGCATCGGGCTGGTGCCGGAAATGGTGCTGGAAAAAAGTCCTTTCATGCACACCATTGATATTATGGAAATCCTGCCGCCCCTTGAGCCCTACTTCATAGGCATCTGCGCCAATAAAAAAAGCCTTGGCAACGTTGTCACAAAGGCCTTCTGGGACACGGCCCGGAACTATTCCCGGGCGCAGTCCTGAACATATGGCAAAACTGTAGCAATAATAAAAATGGTGATGGACTCGCAAAAAAAACAAAATTCCATAACCTTTTAAATTTGTTGTTTTTATGTGGTTTTGCTATTGATTCAAGGAGCCGTTTTTGTTATATATATCCTGTGATATTAATCTATTATAAGGATTTTGCATGATCTACGTTAAAGATCACAAACAGTACGACATGTTCAGCCCGTTTGAGCATCTTGGTCCAAAGAGGCTGGCTCTTCTGGAGTCATCATGGGCGCATCTGTTTCGTGAAGAAATCCTCCACAGACTTCCGGTCAAGAAACTGTTTCATCTCTTTGACGACGGGAAGGGTCGGCCTACCAAGGAACTCCATGCCATGCTCGGACTTGTTTTGTTACAGCAGATGGAGGATCTGACTGATGATCAGGCGATTCGGCAATATGCCCTTAATATCGAGTGGCACTATGCACTGAACATTACMGACCCTTCCGACTCCAGCTGCTATGTGGCTCACCGAACCCTTTGGGGCCTGAGGGATAAAATCGSGCAGCTTGGGCTTGAACAGGCACTTTTTGAAAATATCTCAGAGACACTGCAAAAWTTGTTCAGTCTGGATACATCAAAACAGCGCCTGGATTCGGTGCATATCTTTTCCAACATGGCCCACCTGGGACGGATCCGTTTATTTGTCAGAACTCACCGGAAGTTTCTCATCAATCTCAAACGACACCATCCTGATCTTTACCATTCCCTTGATGAGCTTGCCACCCGCTATGAAGCAAAAAATGATGGTCTGTTTGCTGTCAAGCCCAGCGATGCATCCCGCACCCTTGAGCAACTTGGCAACGACTGCTTTCTTCTGGTGGAACGGTTCAAAGATCATGAAGCCGTTGCTTCCATGGCCTCTTATAAGCTTTTGGTGCGGATGTTCGGCGAGCAATGTGTAGTCGAAAAGAATGATGACACCACGAAGGTGGTTATCAAACCCAGTAAAGAGGTATCGTCCCAGTCACTGCAAAACCCATCCGATCCGGATGCCACCTACTGCGGTCATAAGGGTAAAGGGTTCCAGGTACAGGTC